>CAJOFP010000039.1:0-2973 GCA_905233795.1 uncultured Oscillibacter sp.
GCCGCTCCAGCCGGAGATTGTTCCTGTAATGGTATTCGCTTCCGCGTCAAGATTGCCGAAACTGTAAGCGAACGCGCCGTCGCTCTTCAGTTCTAATTTCAGATGCAAGGTTCTGTCCAGATAAATGCCGTCGGCGGAGCCGCCCTCTGTGGTATCAAGATTGGGTCCGAACACGCGGAAAGCGTTTTGCTGTCCCAGACGGGTGGAATCCAGATTCGCGCCGTACCAGTTAGAATTGGGAGCGTCTTTGGACGGGAAGAAGATCAGCGCGGCGGACTTCGTATCGACGCTCGACGGGAAATTCACGTCCGCTTCCCATGTGAACGCCTTCAAAGGCTGATCCAGACCGTTATAGACCACGAAATGATCGCCGTCCGCGTAATCCAGCATGACCGTATGGGCGTTTTCGTCGATCTTGATTTTGTCTTTATTATTGAAAGAGCTGAAATCCGTCAGACCGGCGTTTTCGCTCAACCGGAAAGTTTTCACGTCCAAGGCGCCGTCCCACAGTCCGAGACCGACATAGGTATTTTCATTGAAGAAATCATCCACGGACGTGAATTGATAATTCAGACATTCGACGTAGTCTACTAAGACAATCACGCTGTCGGCGGTTTTGGTAATGCGGATATTATGATACTGTCCGTCATTGAGTTTTTTGCCCATATTCGCGGGGTCTGTAATATCGCCGTCCACATAGAGACGGAACAGGCGGAATGTCTCACTGTCGCCGAACTGTACGGCATAGGCCTGATTCGGGTCCGTTCCGCCCGCCGCGAAAAAGATATTGATTAAGCCTTTCGTATATTTAATATTTGTTTCAAGCGTAAATTCACTGAGAGAAACCGGTTTGGCGGAGAGATAGTAATCGTTATCCGCGCCGTTGGGCTGGGTGACGCTCAACGTGTCGCCGTTCACGAACCAGTTGCCGTTGACGACTGTAAATTCAGGAATATTGCTGTCGAAACTCTTTGCCAGTACGGTAATCTTAAAAGCGACTTTCAATTCGGGATTGTCCGCCGATGTCGCCGTCACGACGGCGGCGCCGTCTTTCAGCGCGGTAATATGATAAATATTACCCTCGCCCGTCCCGGAGAGGACACCCTCATCACCGCTGATCGTCCAGTTAATATTCTGATCGACATTGACCGGAAGAAGAGTAACTTGCAGATTTAACTCGTCGCCGGTATTAATCTTCATTTCGCTGTCGGCGCTGGGCATAATCGCAATGGGCTTGTCGCTTTGCAGTTTATCCGTCCAGACGGATTCCATCGAATAAATTGTCACATCGGCTTTGGACGCTTCACCCTCGGAGACAATCGCCGCGCCGACGCTCGCCACGGACGGGAAAATCTGATTCGCGCCCGCCGCCGTGTAATCGGCTGTAAAGACTTCCACCATAGAACGATCCACATAGATATGCAGATCAATACTGCCGTCGTCATTGCGTTTGGCTTCCTGACTGTCCACTTCCGCGAAACGATTGCTGATAATCACGCCGGATTCGCTTCTGTCAATGGATATAGTCTCGCTTTCCAGGTCATAGCGCACGGAAGTTTTTTCATCCGCGCCGACCCGCAAATCAAAGCCGACTTTCGTTGTCTTTTCGCCGGGATAGAATTTAGATATAATTTCATAGCAATCCCCGGCGAAATCGTCTAAAAGCCCGTTATCTTCCGTGACTTCCGTTTCCGTAAATTCAATCACGGGTTTTTCACTCCGCAGGGAGTTATAATTTTCAATCGGCGTCTGGGTCAATACATATTGATCGCCCTGTTTGGCGAGACCGAGTTTTAAAATTAAGTTAAACGTCCCGTTGAAATCCTGTCCCGTTTTTTCCGCGACCTGATTGCAATAGTTATCCCATGTGTTCGCCCAGTTCTGTTCCATAATATCCGGGATTGTGGGATTTTTCTCCGTGCCGAAGTCTTGGATATACCATGTCATAGCGGCGTAAGAGTCTTTTCCGAAATTCATAATCCCGTTATCTTCCACGTTTTCATACGCCGCGTCGGGGACAAAACGCCATTTCCCGTCCACGGGTTTGAAATCGCCGATTTTATACAGTCTGCCGCCTCTGGATAATACCCATTTAATATTATTATCCTCATCCTGCAAGGGATACATATCCGGGCATTCCGTGTGCAACGTCGCATAGGTTGACTCGCATTGCCATTCCAGCAAATTGTCGGAAGAGTAAATTCTCAGCGGTCCGCCGGCTACGACCATGAACCACTTGCCTTCCCATCTGAATACTTTCGGATCACGGAAGTCACGGTTATATAACGGATCGTCCGTCCAGTCCGCCGCGATTGTATCTAATTTCGTCCAAGTTTCGCCCTCGTCCGTACTGTACGCGATTTTCATGCGCTGTCCGTTGCCGTTGGCGGTGATAATCGCAACTAAGCCGCCATTATTATCAAACAGTCCCGACGTGTTCTCATCATCCGCCACGATACAGCCGGAGAACATCGCGCCGTTATAATCAGGATAGAACGCGATAGGCCGTTCTTCCCAGTGAATCAGATCGTCACTGACGACATGCGCCCAGTGCATGGGGCCCCATCTAATATCGTCATAAAATTGATAGAAGAAATGATATTTGCCGTTATAATATACTAATCCGTTGGGATCGTTCGCCCAGCCGTCTTTGACGGAATAGTGATACTGTCCGCGATAAGGCTCGTTATAATAAATCTCGTCCGCCTGTCTGCGGTGGACGTTCACGCGATAAGTGACCGCCGCTTCCGCGCCGTCGTCGTTTTTGACGACGCTTTCTATGGCAATATAATTCGCGCCGACTTCGACCGGAATATTTTTTCCGTCGGCATATTCTTTTCCGTTGTCGTCATAGATTTTAATTTCCGCGCTGTCGCTGACCGCTTCCGCGCTGATGTCTACCGTCTCGACGTTATTTTTGACATATTGAATCGTGATAGGCTCGGTTGAAATAAACTGTCCCTTGTCCTCCAC
>CAJOFP010000039.1:2988-15023 GCA_905233795.1 uncultured Oscillibacter sp.
TCGTATTTTGGAAGATCATTTCGCCGTTCCAGTTTAATAAACCGAATGTTCCCTCTTGGATAATCGTGTCTTGACCGTAATCCGCGCCGCCGATTTTGTGATAATCGCCCGTGCTTCCGATCAATTCGCCGTTGATATAATACGAAATCCAGCCGCCGATCGCCGTGACCGTCAGCGTATAAGTGTTATTTTTAACGGCTTCGCCCGTAAAACCAATCTGACCGGACAGCTGATAATCCATGCCGTCCTCCCAGCGCCAGAATTTACCCGCTTTAGAGCCAATATCAAAATTAGCGGCGTAAGTTTCGGCGTGACCGTTCTCATCCGCGTTACGGAATAACAAAGCCGCCGCGCCCTGTTCGCTCAGGAAAGTCACGTCCGTGGAATACACGAAATCGCCGCCGACTGTCTGAGAATATAAAAACACGTCCCCGCCGTTTTCGGATTTGCTGTAAAGCCCGTCTTTTCGCGCTTCCCAGACGCCGCCCTCGGTACTCAAATCCGACAAATCATCCGCCGCGATATTATTATTATAATTAAAATCATCGTTTACAACGACTTTTCCGCCGTCCGGCTTTTTAATCTCTTCTTCCCGTTCTTCCAGAGCGACATTAGAGAACGTCGCGGCGGAATTAAACGCCAAAAGTCCGAGATAACCGCCCCGCCAGTTGGGAATTGTCCCGGAGATTGTTCTCAAGTCCGCGCCTGTATTGCCGAAAGAATATTCAAAAGCGCCGTCCGCGTGAATATCAATTTCAAAATGGATTGTTTTTGTCAGATCGACGCCGGCGGCGGAACCGCCTGTATTGGTGTCAGCCATGCCCGGTCCGAATACGCGGAAAGCGTCGTCTCCCGTGCGACCGGAGTCCAGATTGGCGCCGTACCAGTTGGAATCGGCGCCTTCTTTCGACGGGAAACCGAAAGTCAACGCCGCCGACGGCTTTTCCTGTCCCTCCGGGAAATCGACATCCGTTTGCCATATGAACGAATTTACTTTATGATCCAGCCCGTCATATACGATAAAATGATCGCCTTCCGCGAAATCCACCGTTATCGTATGGGTCGTCTCGTCAATAGATATTTTATGATTATTGAACGAAAAGAAATCCGTCAGCCCGCCGGTCTCTTCCGCCGACAGAGACGCCTCTTGTTTGACCGGCTTTTCCGCGTCTTTCTTCACCGAAGCGTCCGGCGCGTCCGCGACCGCATCGGCTACCGTTTCAATCGGTTTTTCCTCCGGGGCTTCCGCGACCGGGTCAGCCATCGCCTCAACCGGAGGACAAAACCATTGCCAGCGTGAGACCAAGCGCCGCTATGCGTTCCGCAAACTTGTTTTTCATGTAATTTTCTCCTTTCACCACAATTTGATAAAGGGACATGACTTTACATGATTTCAAATCTAATCAAAATAAAATTTCGCGTCAAGTGACGATTATCACACAAGCGTTATGACATCCGTCACGTTTTTGGACTTAAAAAAATCAATCTGCGATTTTTGTAAAATTTTTCAATAAAAAATTATGCAAATCGCCGGATTTATGTCCATAATATATATCTATACTGATAAAAAATTATAAAAAATAATAAAATTTTTATAAAACGGCAAGATCATATTTTTCAACATCCAACAGAACTTTCCCGCCGTCGGCCTCAAAAGTGATAGAATCCGCGAAGTCCGGCGCGTAAAGCAATATGGACGCCGCCTGCTCCCCGTCGTTTACAAATAATTCTATACTATACCGGTCTATAATCATCCGTAATTTTATTTCACCGCTGTTTTGATCGTCTCCCCGGCTTACGGGAATTTCACGGACGCCTGAAAGGGACGCGTCGCGGGATTCGCGTTTCATTTCATTTTCAAATTTACAATCTATTTCACGCTTGATATAAATCAAATCCCGCTCCGGGCGATATTGCACGATAATTTTATACGCGCCGTCTTTCTCCACGCATACCTGAAAATATTTATATATTTTATTAATTTTATCTATTTTATCTTCATGGGATTTGACACGCAAAATCAAATCCATCGCGCCGCCATGAATCCCGTCCAGACTGATTTCATTTTCGATCAAAATATTTTGATATACAACCGGCGCCGTTCGATAATTTTCAAGCTCCCGAACCGGATTTTGAATCAATTTTCCGTCTTTAATCGACAATTCACGCGGCAAAATCATTTCACCGCTAAAAAATCCGCTGGTCGGCTCGTGTCCCACGTCGGACCATTTGCGCATCCACGCGATCATGACGCGGCGTCCGTCCGGGGTTTCCATCGTCTGCGGCGCGTAAAAATTAAAGCCCTTGTCAATCGCCTGCACGCTTTCGCGTACAAAATCGCCGGTTTTCAAATCATCATGCCCCGTCAGACAGAGAACGCCGTGTCCGTTGGGAAAACGCGGGTCCGGGATTTTCGGCTCCAGCGGACTGACAATCAGAACCCTTTGACCGTCCAATATAAAATAATCCGGGCATTCCCACATTTCCCCGTATTGTCCCCGGCTTTTGTCTATCATTTTATCAAATTCCCATGAGAAACCGTCCGGGCTTTTATATAACAAAACCGCGCCGCCGTCTTGCATTTTATTCACCGTCACGACGCGATAACTTCCGTCCGGTTCGCGCCATATTTTCGGGTCCCGGAAATCGACGATACTGCCGCCGTCTGGAATATCTTTTTCAGATATAACCGGATTGCTTTCGTATTTCTCATAATTTACGCCGTCGCCTATCGCCAGACATTGCGTCTGAAACTGCTTTTCTTCTCCGTCTTTTCCCGATTCTTTACGGACGCCCGTATATATCAAAAGCTGCCGTCCGTCGGGGAGTTCCGCCGCGCCGCCGGAGAAACAGCCGTCCCGGTCATATTCCCGATCCGGAGCCAGCGCGACCGGAAGGCGTTCCCATTTTATAAAATCTTTTGATTTCATATGCCCCCAGTGCATCAATCCCCAATGCGTCGAATAGGGATAATATTGATAAAACAAGTGATATTCTCCCCGATAGACGGAAAATCCGTTCGGATCGTTCATCCAGCCGATTCCGGCTGTCACATGAAACGCCGGTCTTTCCTGTTCCGGCACAAGAGGGACGTTCACAGCCTCATATTCCCGCGCTTTTCGCAACTCCTGACTTGTCATGATTGATTACTTACTTCCTCTCGATTTATTAAAAATAAAAAAATATATAACATGGGCGGGACGCCCGGCGTTTGCACACCGGACGCCCCGCCGGAAAAAGGAAGGGAACGACACGCCTTTTTTATCAGGCGTAATAGGCATCCAGATATTTCTGGAAAATCGCAAGATAATCTCTGTAAAGCCGTTCATGACCCAGTCGGATTTCGCGGTATTAATCCGCGTGGAAATATCGGCTTGCAGATTGGAAATCGTCTTTGTATCGTCCGCGTTCATGAACACGTTGGGGAATATATATTTGCTGTTCATGTCGGGCGTGTACAAATCTTTGATCCAGTCCAGACGATATTGCGCGTCGTCGGGGCAGGTGACGTAAACGCCGTAATAAGAATCCAGAATCGCAAGCGGGCCGTTTACGGACTCGGCTTCGCGGACTTCCACCGGGGACGCGTCGCCCAAAGGCGCGTGCTGAAGCATGGGTTCGCCGTCGGCGTTTTCACCCAGTACGAAAATATCAAAATCGTCGTCTTCGCCGTAAGTTCCCCAGTTATTCTGCGGGGACTGGAACGGATCATACATTTGATCGAGCCACACGCAGATTAAAGCCGGATTCGCGGCGGCGGCGGTAATTACACAGCGGCCCCGGTCAAAACCGGACGTATAAGAGCCGTTGGCGGGCGTGATGTTTCTCACATCAGCGGTCAGAGCCGGAAGCGGCGCCCAGCCCTCAAGAGTGGCGATATTCGCAATATCCCACGAGAAACAGCAGCCATAGCGTCCCGATTTGCCTTTCGCCACATAAGTGGACCATTCCTGCGTAAAGGCGTCCGGGTCGATTAAGCCCTGCGCGTATAATTCATGCAGCCACGCGATACCCTTTTTAAATCCCTCTTGGGACGCCGTGCAGACCACTTGTCTGTCGTCGTTGACCGCGATATGACGGCCTCTGTCCGGGTCGCCGATACCCTCGCCGAAACCGTTGATTAAAATGCACGGGTCCTGATCGCCGTCGTTCATGATACAGGACATGGGAATAATACTGCCGTCAATGCCAAATTCAGCTTTGATCGCGTCGGCGTTGTCACGGAACGCGATTAAAACGGCTTCAAATTCGTCAACCGTCGTCGGCATTTCCAGTCCCAAGAAATTCAGCCACGCGGTATTGATATAGCTCATATAGCCGACAGTCTGAATCGCCGTCTTTTCATAGCCTAACTGTTCAATCCACGGCAAAGCCCAGATATGCCCGTTTTCGTCCGTGCACATGGTGCGATATTCCGGCGCCTGTTCAAATACTTTCAATAAATTGGGCATATAATTGTCGATATAATCTTCCAGCGGGATAATCGCGCCCTGTTTCGCGTATTTTAATAAATCCGTATCGCTAAAACCGGCGTTGAAAACAAATTCCGGGAGCGTCTTGGCGTTCGCCATCTCAAGAGAAATTTTATCGCTCCACTGGTCAGACTGAATCGTCCGCCATTCAATATGGACGTTTGTTTTCTCTTCCAGACGGATAGTTTGTCAGACCTTTGAGGGTCACAGTTTCCGCCAGCGGAAGCGTCAGCGATTCGACATCGTCGCCCAGCGCCGCCGCGCCGCCGTCGCCGTTCCCGGACGGCGTTCCGCCGCCTCCGCCGCCGCAAGCGGTCAGCGCGAACAGCATCATCAGGGACAGGAGCAACGCCACAAGGCGCAATCCTCTCTTTTTCATCAATATTCCTCCTTGCTGTTATTTTAATATTTTAAATATATAAAATATATTAAAATATTTTTGAAATATTTTCGCCCGTTATATTTTTTAAATTATAAATTCGCCGCCCGGCAGGCGAAATTATAATTAAAATTATAATTTAAATTAAAATCAGCCTTTGATCGCCCCGGCCATAATGCCGCTGTCGAAATACTTCTGGAAAAACGGATACATGACCATGAGGGGCAGACTGGAGATAATAATCGTCGCGTATTTTAATAACTCCGCTAATTGCGCCCGCGCCGCCGTGGACTGCATATCGGACACCATGCCCGGCTCCGGCTGGTTTTGAATTAATATAGACCGCAAAACCAGTTGCAACGGCTGTTTCGACTCGCTGTTTAAATAAATCATGGCGTCGAAATAGCTGTTCCACATGCCGACAAACTGCCACATGGCGAGCGTCGCTATAATCGGCGTACAGACGGGCAATAAAATCTGGAAGAAATAGACCATTTCAGTCGCGCCGTCAATTTCGGCGGCTTCCTGCAAATCTCTGGGAATGCCCTGATAATACGTCCGGGCAATAATCATATTCCACACGCTGAACGCGCCCGGAAGTAAGACAGCCCACATCGTGTCCAGTAATCCCAGATTGCTGATTAACAGGTAAGTCGGGATTAAGCCGCCGCCGAAAAACATCGTGATAATAAACAGCGTATTTAAGAAACCGCGTCCCCGGAAATCGGCGCGTGACATGGGATACGCCGCTAACAGGGTAATCACTACGGATATGACGGTAAATAAAACGGAATAAATCACGGCGTTTTTAAAGCCGACCCAGATTTGAGCGTTAGAGATAACGCGTTCGTATGCCATCAGCGTCCACTTGCTGAAATCGAACGTCAGACCGCTGTTTTGCAGCGTCACGGGTTCGATAAACGACGCCAGAACGATATAGATCATGGGCAGGATAATCGCCACCAGAAATATGCCAAGCACGATATAACCGGCGGTCAAAATAATTTTATCCTCCACGGGATATTTTGCGAATTCGCTTTTTTTCTTTACTTTCATCATTCATTCGCCTCCCGTCAAATGCCCTTGCCTTCGTTCATTCGCCGGACAATCGCGTTCATGGATACCAGCAGAATGACGTTGATCACGGTATTAAACAGACCGACGGCTGTGGAGAATCCGTAATCGCCGTCCAGAATGCCCTTTTTATAAACATACGTCGCTATAATTTCAGAAGTATTCAGGTTCAGGTCCGTCTGGAGGGCGTAGGCCTTTTCAAAGCCGATACTCATGACGTTGCCTACCTGCATAATAAACTGAATCAAGACCGTGTCTTTAATCGCGGGCCATTCAACCGTTTGAATTTGCTGGATTAAATTCGCGCCGTCGATTACGGCGGCTTCTTTCAGGTCTTTACTTGCGTTGGACAGCGCCGCCGTATAGATAATCGACGCCCAGCCCGCGCCCTGCCAAATGCCGCTTGCGATGTAAATCGTGCGGAACGCCTCCGGCATCGTCATAAAATTCGTGGAAGTGCCCAGCATGGAATTGATCATGCCGGTGGGAGAAAGCAAAATCCGCACAATACCGCACAGAACGATGACGGATACGAAGTTCGGCATATATAAAATTAATTGAATTTTTTGCTTAATGCCTTTGCTTAAAATCCGGTTTAACAGAAAGGCAAGCAGAATCGGCGCGGGAAAGCCCCATAACAATCCGTAAACGCTTAATTTCAGCGTATTCACCAGATATTTCATGAAGTCGGGCGAAGTCAGGAATCTTCTGAAATGCTCAAATCCTACCCATTCGCTCCCGAAAATGCCCCGGAACGGATTGTAATCCGTAAACGCGATCATGACGCCGCCCATAGGGATGTACTTGAAAATCAACGTCAGCAACAGCGCGGGCAGAATAAAAATAATATAAAGCTGCCAGTGCTGGCGCATATACACGAGTGTGTTATGCAAGCCGCGTCCCATTCCCCGGCTTTTGACCAAGTCCGTTGATTTGTCCAATCTGATTCCTCCCTTTCGATTTTATTTTATTTTTATTTTTCTCCGTCGCTCTTGCGTGATACAGGCGCGTGAAAAGCGCGAACGCAACCGGGCGTTTTGCGTAAGCGCGGTTATGCGGACGTATGATAAAGCAAGAGCGTCTCGGTGCGTTTATCATAATGCGATAATGGTTAAATGTCAATATAATATTATGTGCAAATGTAATATTTGTAAACATCGCCAAAAACTTTTGCCCATTTTTGTAAAATTTCACAAGACATGGCGCGGATTGAATTTATTTGACAAATACACGCGCTATGTTATAATATATAAAAATATTATAAAAATATAAAAAATACTGGGGGCGCGATTTTATGGGAAAAAAAATCACGATTCAGGATATTGCGGAAGAACTGGGCGTCTCCAGAAATACCGTCTCCAAGGCGATTAACAACGGAAGCGGCATCGCGGACGCCACCAGAGAACGTATCCTGCGGAAAGCCGTGGAAATGGGCTATAAACAATTTTCTTATCTCAATACGGTTTCCAGTATTTCCGCGCCCCGCGAACCGGACGGCGCCGCTAAAGAAATCGCGCTTCTGACGACGGTTTTTTTAAATCATTCTCATTTCGCGTCCGTCATGCTGGACAGTTTTCAACAGGAAATTTCTCTGTTAGGCTATACGATGAATACGCACAGAATCCGGGAGGAACATCTGGCGACGCGTTCCCTGCCCGCGACGTTTCATCGGGAACACGCCGCCGCGATTTTATGTATTGAAGTCTTTGACCGTCCTTACGCCGAAATGATTTGCTCTTTGGGATTGCCGGTTCTCTTTGTGGACGCGCCTGTCTGTGACGGCGATTTTCTCCCGGCGGATCAGCTGTACATGGAAAACGCGTCCGGCATTATCAAATTAGTTCGGGATTTGATACAAACGGGCAAGCGTCGGATCGGCTTTATCGGCAATTATATGCACTGTCAGTCTTTTTTTGAACGCTATGCCGCTTTTCGTTGCGCCATGCGATTGTCCGGCGTCCCGGTCGAAGAAACGGACTGTCTAAAATGTGACGGCTATGACGAAATCCGGGAAAAACTGCGCGATATGCGATCTCTACCGGAAGTTTTTCTCTGCGCCAATGATTTTGTGGCTATGGACGCTCTGCGGGTATTGCGTGAGATGGGGAAAACCGTCCCGGATGATATTTGGCTGTGCGGCTTCGACGATTCCCCGGAATCCCGTATGATGACCCCGCCTTTGACGACCATTCATATTCATACGCAAATCATGACTTTTTCGGCGGTTCATCTTTTAATGTCCAGAATCAAAGAGCCGAATTTAGATTACAGGGCAATACACACGCAAACGGAATTGATCTGGCGGGAATCCACCGGAAATATAAACTTAAATATAAATAATATAAAAAATAAAATAAACGCCGAAAAGCCGGAGGGAGACGCGCAATGAAAATTTTTTCATATGACAGCCCGTTCAGTCAGGTTTTACTGAAACTCGCGTGGAGCTGTTATTTAAATCTGCTCTGGTTTATCTGTTCGATTCCCGTTTTTACAATCGGCGCGTCCACAACCGCGTTATACGCCGTGACGCTGAAAATCGTCCGCGATAAAGAAGGCAATCTGACCGGGCAATTTTTCCGGGCGTTTCGTGATAATTTTAAACAGGCGACCGTTTTATGGCTGATTTTACTCGGCGCGGGTCTGCTTCTCGCGGGCGACGGTTATATTTTATATCATCTTTTCCATACTTCTCAAGGCGCCGCCGCCGTTCTGTGGACGCTGGTATCAGCTCTTGTGATCGCGGCGTCCGTCGCCTACGCGATTATTTTAATTTATATATTCCCGTTGACGGCCAGCGTAATCAATACAAATCTCGCCATGCTGAAAAATTCTTTCTTAATCGGTACGCATTATCTTTTCTGTACGATTTTAACAGCCGGGATTCATTTCGCCATGTTTTATATCTCTGTCAGCATCTTCACGCCGATTTTAATTTTTGGGGAGGGATTGTGCGCCTTGCTCAGTTCTTATTTATTATCCGGCGTAATTCAGGCGTGTTCCGTTGATCCCGCCAATCTTGCGAATCCCGCCGATCTTGAACGAATAGAAATAGAAATAGAAAACGAAAACGGCGGGGAGGCGTAAGCCATGCGATTAAGTCCCCAAGAACGCGCCGACAGACGGAACGCGTTTATAAAAATGAATATGATAGAAAAATTAGATTATATCTGGTCTTATTATAAATTTCCCGTGATTATGGCGATTATTTTAATTTATATTATTATATACGCGAGTTATCGGCATTTCAGCCGGAAAGAAACGGCTTTATATATCGCCTGTGTAAATATATCAACCAGTGAAAACACGGAAAGCGCGTTGTTTGACGGATTTTTAGACTTCGCCGGGATAGACAGGAAAAAAAATAAAATTTATATCTATCAGGCGTTGTATTTATCCGACAATCCCACGCTTGCCAATCACGAATACGCCTACGCGTCCCGCCTGAAATTATTGGCCGCCGCGAACGCCGGACAGCTTGACGTATTTCTCATGAACCGGGAGGCTTATGATATATTATCCGAAAGCGGGTATTTATTAGAATTGCCTCCCGTACTTGAGCAAGAAAATCCGGAACTTTTGGGAAAGCTCCGGCCATTTCTGATTGAAAATAATATTATTTTAAAAGACAACGCGATTGAACGCGATTTGAACGAAACGGATGAGTATTACGCCGTGACAAAGCGTGAAATCAACGCCGCGGAAATTTCCGGCTTTCCTGTCTTGCGGGAAATTGATTTCACGGATGAGATTTTTTTGGGCATAGCCCCGAACAGTCCGCGCCTTGCCAACGCGATGGAATATATAAATTATTTATTATCCGATCCGGGTCTTTCATTATAGAATTTTTTGGGATTTGAATCCGTCGGCGGAAAACGCGTCTTTTCGTCATTCTTTCGTCATTCATATAAAATCGTCGTTTTTTTATAGCAAATAAAAAAACAACGCGGCGATTCCGTTTTGTTGCGGTTCATATGTTAGAATATAAATGAAAGCCTGTAAAAGGGACATGAAATGGAAATCAAAATCAAAATAAGTAAAAATATGAAAGGAAGAATTGAAATGGATAAAAAAAGCGGAATGATTGTAGCGGTTATCGCCGCGCTCGCGCTGTGCCTGTCCGTCGTGAGTATGGGATTGATTTTACGCGGGACGCCGGAGCGGGAAACGGGAGATATACAGTATGTGCTGTATCTGGGCACGAATGACAAAGACTCGAACGAACCGGTATACGCGCCGGATGAGGCTAAAATAAAAGCGAGTGAAATCCTGATTAATCATTTCGGCGGCTATACGATTCAGGAGGCCAACGGCGGCTGGACGGATGAAAACGGCGTGATTTTTCAGGAATATACGATTGTGATTTATTTAAGCGATACCACATTGGAACAGGTTCACGCCGCCGCCGACAGCCTGATTGACGCTTTTCATCAAAGTTCCGTACTGATTCAGGCCAACGCCACCCGGACGGAATTTTATTCCGGCGTGGAATCATAACAATTATAACGCGGTGAAGTATAATATAAAAATATATATTATGCCGGAGGCTTGCGAGCAAGTCTCCGGCTGTTTTTTTATCTGAAACGCCGCGATTATGACGAACAAAAGCAAATTATAATTTAATAATATTTTAATATTATTCATACGGGACTGGTCTTGCAATTCGTTGCGCGTGGGCATATAATAATTTTATCTCATCGGAAAAAGCGCGAAAACAGTCCAAATTTTGGGGAATTATCCATTTTTTGGCATATCAAAGGAGGATGATATTATGATGAAAGATTTTCCGCGTATGACATGGAAACGCGTCTTGGCGCTGATTCTTTGCGCGCTCTTGGGCGTACAGACGCTTTCCGGCGTATTTCCGGCGTCGGCGGCGGCGGATGACTTCGCCGAACCCGTGGAAACTATCACACCCGTCCCCGCGCAGGTCGTCGGACCGGACGGAAAACCGTCCCCCGGGACTCGGGGAAGAAATACGGCAATATAAATTGGACAGTCCGTATAAGACAATGGCGTTATTAATTTTGGCATTTCGCACTTGGACGCCTGAAAATCCTGAAACCTGTCTGCAAATGCTGGATTATCTCACGGATACCGGAAGCGTCATTTCCGGCACGGATCAAAAATGTCCGTTTTCGCAATATAAGCCGTGGATTTCCGCGCTCAAAGACCGTATGACGCAAAATAATAAATATCAATATATCGGCAACGCGTATTTAAAAGGCGCGACCCCGGAAAATAATTACACGCCCAGCGATCCCGTGACCATTACACTCCGCCAAAGCGTCTATGACCCTTACACGGAGGGCGATGAATGGGCGCCGCTTCAAAAACAGGTTCTGACGTTTTTCGCGGGCGCCGATAACGAACGCTATTGCCTGTTCGCGCAGGACGACGACGGAAACTGGAAAGTTTTCCGCAGCAGCTGGCAGAATTTATTGGCGGATATTAAAACCGCCGCGCAGGATGTGATTTATCCGCCGGAATATACGCGCCCGGAAAATCCCGCCAATCCCCAGAAAGAACCGGAAATTAAGCGTGAGATTCTCCCCGCGAAGGCCGCCGGCATAGATGAAAACGGAGACCCGATTGTGATTGACACATCCGTCGAGCAATATACTTTTACGTTCTCAACCGTCCCGACTTGCTATGAAGATATTATACAATATAAATTAGACAGTCCGTATAAAACCATGGCGTTATTATTTATGGCCTACCGGACGTGGACGCCGGACAATCCCGACGACTGTCTCCAAATGATGGATTATCTGACCAATACCGGCGCGGATTCCAAACAGACGGATCAAGCGGGACATAAAGTCGCTGTTCCCTGTTCGCAATATAATTACTGGAAAGATTTTGTCCGGGACCGCATGAAACAGAATACAAAATATCGCTATATCGGCAACGCGTATCTGGGCGGCGCAACCCCCGCCAATGATTACAAGCCCGACGATCCGATTACCGTGTCTGTACGCCAAAGCGTTTACGATCCCTACAAGGCCGCCGACAGCGATGGCCCTGAATTAAAACAAGTCTTGATTCACATCGCGGGCGCGGATAACGACCGTTATTCGCTTTTCTATCAGGACGAGCGCGGCGACTGGCGC
>CAJOFP010000040.1 GCA_905233795.1 uncultured Oscillibacter sp.
GGCGCGCTGGTTGAAAACGTCGTCATGGACCCGGATACGCGTGAATTTGATTTCCATGACGATACGCTTGCCGTCAATACCCGCGTGGGCTATCCGATTGATTATATCCCCAACGCGGAACTGTCAGGACGCAGCAAAAATGTCCCTAAAACCGTTATTTTCTTAACCGCCGACGCTTACGGCGTCATGCCGCCGATCAGCAAATTAAACCGTGAACAGGCCATGTATTATTTCGTGTCGGGCTTTACTTCCAAAGTCGCCGGTACGGAAATCGGCATTGAAGAGCCCGTCCCGACGTTCTCGACGTGTTTCGGCGCGCCGTTCCTGCCGCTTGATCCGTCCGTTTACGCCAAAATGCTTGCCGAAAAAGTCGAACATTCCGGAGCCAATGTCTATCTGGTCAATACCGGCTGGAACGGCGTCCACGACGAAAACGGCAAACAAAAGCGCATGAGCCTGAAATATACCCGCGCTATGGTCACGGCGGCGTTAAACGGCGATATTGAAAAGGGCGAATTTTTCACGGACAAGACTTTCGGCGTCCAAGTCCCGAAAGAGATCGCGGGCGTTCCGTCCGAGATTTTAGACCCCGTCAACACTTGGGAAGATAAAGCCGAATATCACAAACGCTGTGAAATGCTCGCCAAGAGCTTCGCCGAAAACTTCAAGCAATACACCCATATGAGCGCGGATGTCGCCGCCGCCGGCCCCAAAGCCGATTAATTTAAAAATTTATTTAATAAATTATATTAAAATTCTTTCTTGAACGGATTTGTTTTATATATTTCTATATTTTTTATATATTTTATTTATTAAATCAATCATATCACGCGATAAAATATATATAATATAAATATATAAAAAAGCCCGCGTGAGAAAATTCGCCGGTAAAAAAACGAAAATCCCGTCCCGCGGGACAGGGAAGTCAACGGGACGGGACCGAAAAGACGCGCATCCTTCGCGTCAAATCCACATCAAGGGAGCGTCATTATTATGAACATACCTGTGTTTTTGAGCTATTCGCGGCCTTACACGGATCATCAGCAGGAGTTCATCGACCGGGTTAGGGAGTTTCTCGCGTCGCGGGGGCTGGAATCCCGTACCCTCGGCGTCACGGATTACGACATGGACGAACCGCTGACCGCGATCCGCCGCCTCATGTTGGAATCCAATGGCCTGCTGGCAATCGCTTTCCGCCGCTATCACATCGAGGAAGGCGCGGAAAAAGTACGCGGCGAACAGGGGGAGCCGAAGGATCGTCTCCTGTCCGACCAGTATTTTTCCAGCGCGTGGTGCCAGATCGAACCCGCGATGGCGTTCCAACTCGGACTGCCGATTTTAATTTTCCGTGAAAAAGGCGTCATCGCCGACGGCGTTCTTGAAAAAGGCGTCCTCGGAACGTATCTGCCCGAATTTGATCTTACAAAGCCTATCGACGATTATTTAAAAGCCCCCGAATGGAATCAAATTATCGCCGAATGGGAAGGTTATGTCCGGGTCGTGCGCAAAGTCAAGGGCAAACCGCCCAGATTATATTAATTTTATTATTTTTGTTTTTCGCAAATTTCACAAATTATTCACCAATTCTCCCGAAATCATGATAAAATAAAAGCAAGATAAAATATTATATATAATTATATATAAATAATTTGATATATCATAAATATATAATATATTACCCGCGTGTAAATATTATTTTTATTTTTTATTTTTTATTTTATCATGATTTTATGGGGTTGTTTTCACTCCGGACTGGAAAATTTTAGAAATTTAAAATTTTTAGCGCCGAAACGGAAAAGGGGAGTTTTTGTGAATATCGCGTATTTTCTGCGTCCCAAAAAAGAAACGTCGTTTTTATATGAAGATCACAGTTTCCGGCGCGGCTTGGAGAAAATGCGGCGGCTGGGATATTCCGCGATGCCGGTAATCCGTCGGGACGGCGGTTATGTCGGGGTCGTCACGGAGGGGGATTTCCTGTGGCGCGTATTCGACAGTCAATCGCTCCGCGTCCCGCCGGACAGAAATTACGAGTCTCTGAAAATCCGGGATATTTTATCCAACGACAGAATTAAACCGGTTCGCATTAACGTCAGTATGGAAGAATTGCTTTTGTTCGCGCAAAATCAGAATTTTATCCCCGTTCTGGACGATACGGACTGTTTTATCGGCATTGTCACGCGGAAAGAAATCATCCGGTATTTCGCCGCCGAATTATTAAACAACGAAAACGAAAATCACGGCGCCGCGCTCCGTCGGGCTTGATATTTTTATTTATTTTTATAAAAATCCCCCGCCTGATACGGACGGGGGATTATTTTTATATATTTTTTATATTTATTTTTTCACGCGGGCATTTCCAAATCCGTGCGGACTAAATCCGTAATGTCTTCGACTTCGGCGAGATCGGCCAATAAAGCCGCGTATTTGCGCAGATCGTCCTGTAACGCGTCCAATTCGGCGCGGAATTTCAGACACGTCTCCGGATCGTTGAATCCGCCGGCGAGACTTAATTTATGCCATTTCGCCGTGAAAGGCCGCACGACCTGATTTAATACCACAACGGCGATTTTCGTAAACGCCACGGATTGACGGCCTTTGCCTTTTAATATCGTCCGCGTACTGCCGAATAAGCTGTAAATGCTGTCCAGCGCGGATTTTTCGTCGCCGTCCTCCGGGTCAAGACGCTGCGTGACGACTCTGGTAATCAGCTCGACATACATTTCCCAAGCGGCGTCTTTATCTTCCGTGGTCGGCTCAAATTCCGCCGTGAGGAAATTTAAATTCAATTTTAATTTTTTCAGTCCCCACTTTTCAAACAAATCAAAATATTTCATGTCGAGTCTCCTTTCCAAAATCGTCTTGCGCGTTCCGTCCATTTTATTTTATTAATTATTATTTATTTACGCGCCTGTCCGCTTCGTTCTGATAAATATTATATAGCCCCGCCCCGCCGATTGCAACCGATTTATATTACAATCCCTTTACAGTTTTGTCATATATTACAGTTTCTTTACAATTTCTTAACAATTTCTGTCCGTTCCGTCTAAATATTTTGATCCGTTTCCGTCAATTTCTATCCATGCGCGTAAATCGCGTGACTTTTTGACTTTAAGACGTTATAATAAACAAAATAATATAATAAAAATATTTAAAATTTTTAAAATTTTAATATAATAAATAAATTTAAATATTATTGGAGGGAATGATCTTGAAAAAACTCAATGACGCCATAGAGCGTTTCGCGCTGGAACATCCGAATTTCGGCGTCCCCGGCCTTATGCGCTATATCGTCATCGGCGAAGCGATTGTTTATTTATTATCTATATTTTCCAATCCCGCCGCCGTCAGTTTTCTGGCGTTTGATCTCAATCGCGTACTGCACGGCGAAATCTGGCGGCTCGTGACGTTTATTTTCATGCCCGGCTATTATTATATCTCCGACGCGATTTGGCTCTTTTTCTTTTTATATTTATATTACATGATCGGCATGACGCTGGAACGCGAATGGGGCGCCGCGAAATTTAATTTATATTATTTCTCCGGCGTGATTTTAACCCTCTTGACCGCCATTCTCATGAATCTCATCACGGGCTATAATATCCCCGTATCCGGCACAAGTTACGTCAATTTATCCATGTTTTTCGCGTTCGCCATGCTCTATCCCGACACACAGTTTTTAATCTTTTTCATTATCCCCGTAAAAGTAAAATGGATCGCGTGGCTCGACGCCGCTTTCTTCGCGTGGGGCGTGATCAGCAATCTGATCGCGCTGAATATTCTGGGCGCGTTATTGCCTGTCGTCGCCATTTTAAACTTTTTCGCGTTCTTCTGGACGAATATTACAGACGCGATTCAATACCGCCGCGGAATCAATCATCATCAAATGTCACACAAGACCATACAATTTAAAAATATCGCCCGCGAACAGCGCCGCCGCGAAAAACAACAGGGCTACCGGCATAAATGCGAAGTCTGCGGACGTACCGACAGCGAATTTCCTGATTTAGAATTTCGTTATTGCTCCCGCTGCGCCGGGTATCACTGTTTCTGTCAGGATCATATCTTCAATCATGAGCATTTTACAAGTTAATTAATTAATTTATTTATATATTTATATATTCAAGAGGGATTTTTTATGGATATAAAAGATATAAATATCAATGGCAATCTCGCGTATAAACCGGAAAATCAATGGAATGACAATGAAGCCCGCGCCGAAATCATCGACGGGAAAATTACGCTCATGTCTCCGCGTCCCCGCGTGAATCATATCGAAATCGCGCAAAATATTAATTTTATATTTCGCGCATATCTGAAAGACAAAGCGTATCGCGCATATGGACACGGATTGTATTTATATCTTACGGAAAAAGATCGCTTTATTCCCGACGGCATGATTATTTGCGACCGGGACAAAATCAAGCGGGACGGCGTACACGGCGCGCCGGATTTAGTGATTGAGATTTTATCGCCCGGAACCGCGAAACGCGACCGGAACGAAAAATATAAAGCCTATGAACGCGCCGGGGTTCGGGAATACTGGATTGTCAATCCGGGCGACAAATCCATAGAACAATATATTTTGGATAAAAATAATTATAATTTATATTTCGTGTCGGCGTACTATCCCGACTGGGAATTAAACGAAATGGATCCGGAAGAACGCGCCGATTCTGAATCAATTATGTCATTTCCGTGCGGGATTTTCCCGGATTTTATCATCAACACGCGAGAAATTTTCGCGGATTTATTATTTTAATTATTTTTAATTATTTTAATTCACGCGTGAAAAATCCCCCCGACGCGAAAGCCGGGGGGATAAAAATATTAAAAATAATATTAAATTAAAATAAATATAAAAAATTACGCGCCGCGTTCCTGTCGGATAAAACTCCCCAGAACGCCGTTGATAAATTTCACCGTTTCCGGCGTCTCGTATTTTTTGGCGATTTCCACCGCCGAATTAATCGCCGCCGCGTCCGGTATCTCCGGCATATATAAAATCTCATACATGGCCGCCCGCATAATCGCGCTGGCCATCAGCGAAATCCGGGCGAATTTCCATCCATGCGCGTATTTTTCTATATAATCATCCAATTCCCCGCTGTGCGACGCGATTCCCAGAACCAGCCGCCGGATATAGCTTTCCTGTTCTTTGTCCGGCGGCTCGTGATATAACTCATCCTCTTCCGACAGAGACGCGAACGCCTCCGGGGTCAGTCTGTTATTTAATAAATCTTCCGCCGTCAAATCCGTGAATTTCAATTCATACGCCAAACATACGGCGATTTCCCGCGCTGTCCGCCTGTACATACGATCCCCCGCGTTATATTTTTTTTATTTTTATCCCATCGAAACGCCGCTGACGTGGACATTCACATGCTCCACCGGACAACCCGTCATGGCCTCCACGGAACCCGAAACAGCCGTCTGAACGTGTTCCGCGACTTCCGGTATGGGATAGCCGTATTTAATATTTAAATATAAATCCAATTTTAACGCGTCCCCGGTCATATCAATTTTGACGCCCCGAATGCTTTTCCGGGCGCCTTTTTTACTGGTCAGATCCGTCATGACATTGCCCGTCATCATGCCGGATACGCCCTCAATCTCCCGCACCGCGCCTACGGATATAGCCGCGATTACTTCCTCGGCGATATGAATTTCCCCTTTTTCCTCCGGCAGGGTCATATAATCTCTGTTCTCGGCCATGATATTCCGTCCCCCTTTTCACCGCGTATATCATATATCAAATTTATATTATTATTAAAATTTATATTATAATTTTATTGATTTTTATTATATTTTATCATGGCGGGAAGTGAATTACAAGCCGGATTTATATCAAAATCAAAACGCCGTCCCCGCTTATTAAAATCAAATTTATAATTTATATTTATAATTAAATTTATAATAAATATAATAATAAAAAAATTTAAAAAATCGAAAAAAACGATTGACAAGCCTTTTTTTTCATGCTATAATCGCAAAGCGGTCTGCGGAAAGGGCGTAAAAATTAAAAATTTTAATATTTATTTAAATTTTAAAATTTTTAAATTCATGCGCGGCTGTGCTGGAACTGGTAGACAGGCCAGCTTGAGGTGCTGGTGTTAGTATTGACGTGTGGGTTCAAGTCCCGTCAGCCGCACCATTTCCCCTTTCCCATAAGCGCGAGTGGTGGAATTGGCAGACTCGCTAGATTCAGGTTCTAGTGTCCTTTACGGACGTGCGGGTTCAAGTCCCGCCTCGCGCACCAG
>CAJOFP010000041.1 GCA_905233795.1 uncultured Oscillibacter sp.
GTTTTATTATGTTTTTATATTCCGCGTTGATTTGATTCAGAACGGCGGACATGTCGGGATGATTGTCATAAAAACTGGCGTCGTCATAAGTCACGGGTTGTATATCGAAACGCGGATCAACCGCCTCGCCGCGTTCGTTTAAACTCCCGGAGAGCGTGATTAAACTCAGGGATTGCAAATCACAGCCGCTTTGAATTAACCGCGTTTCAGAGCCGTCTGACGCGGTAATAATTTGATCCGATTGAATTTTTTCATGTCCCGCGAGCCATAAGTTGACGCCGGATACTTGACGCGCCAATTCAGCCGGATGATTGACATGCGCCAGCGCGATAATAATATCGCAATCCTGTTCGCGCAGCGCGGCGGCGGCGCGGTTCGCGTAGGCGGCGGATTGCGTAAAATTTAACCCGTCAATACTTCCCGGCGCGGCGCGTGTTTCCGGATCGACGACGCCAAAGACGCCGACTTTCAATTCTTTGCCCCGGATTGTTTTGCTTTCGATATAATATTCATCGTCAAAAAATCCGGAGCCGTCCGCCTCGCGGGTTATATTTCCGGCCAGCATGGATACTGAAGCCAGACTGGAAAGTTCTTTTAATCGCGCTTTGCCGTAATTCCAATCCCGATTTCCGACGGTTACGGCGTCATATCCGCAAGCCCGGATAACACGCGCCGTCGATTCTCCCCGTGAGAGAGACGCGGCGGGCTGTCCATAGAATAAATTGCCGCTGTCCAGAATAAAATCCATCGTCGCGCCTTTTGTATAGCTTTCGATTATCGTCGCCAGTTTTTCCGCGCCGATCACGCCGCTGTCGGCGTTTTCCGTGATATGCGCGTTTATATCGCCTGTGTGTACGATTTTAATCTGGAAATCCGGCGTCCGCGCCTCGGCGGACGGCGCTATGATTGTAAATAATATAATAAAAAATAATAAAAACGCGAACGCGGCGCGAAATATATTTCTTGTCTGTAACGGATAAATATCCGCGGTCATGCGCAACCCCTCCCAGAATGTAAATCCCGTGTGCTTTCAAGAAATTTCTTGATTTCTTGAAATTTTTTAATTTTTTTAATCAGGCGCGATGAAAATATGAAAATAAGATTTAAAACTCGCGTTATATTTTCATGTATTTTATATTTGATATATTTATAATATTATATAATATTATAAATAAAATATATGAAATTTATGTAAATATTGCTGATATTTAAATTAAAAATAATATATAGCATATTTTATTAAGATTTGCAAGATACGCGATTCACGGATTGCAAAACGCTGAAATCATGCTATAATATAATTTATCTATCCGGTATCCGGGAGCGGATGAAAAAACGGGATAAAACGCGGATAAAAACGAAAGGGGAACCATCATGAAAGAGTGGACGCGTGAGGAACGGTATCGGGAATTAAAAAGCGCGGATGAGATCCGGGATTTATACGACCGGATTCAGAAATCCGTATACCGGCAGAAATATCACGTCCAGCCGGTGACGGGACTGTCCAGCGATCCCAACGGCTTCGCCCTGCACGAGGGCAAATGGCATTTATGCTATCAATGGTGTCCGTGGGGCGCGGTACACGGCTTAAAATACTGGTACCACGTCACAAGCCCGGATTTAATGCACTGGCAAAACGAGGGCATCGGTCTGAAACCGGACTGCGAATATGATAATAAAGGTACGCATTCCGGCTCGGCGATTTCCGTAGACGGGAAATTATATTTTTATTATACGGGCAATCACCGGGATGAAAACTGGGTTCGCACGCCGTACACCTGCGCGGCGGTACTGGACGAAAACGGCAAATTGCAAAAACTGCCCAAGCCGTTATTCGGCCCCCGCGATGATTATGAGGAACATCAGAGAGACCCGAAAATCGTCTGGAATCCTGACAAGAAAAAATATTATATTTTCATCGGCGCGCAAACGATGGATAAGCGCGGAACGGTATTAATTTATCAGTCTGAAAAATTATTAGAAGGCTGGACATTCGCGGGAGAATTGAAAGTCCCCGGCTATGAGAAATTCGGCGGGATGTGGGAATGCCCGTATATTGTCAATATCAGCGGCGCGGATGTTTTGATTTTCTCCCCGCAATATACGAAACTGCCGGGACGCGCCGAAAGCACGAATCATAATGTTTATTTTATCGGCAAAATGGATTATGACAGTTTAACTTTTACGCCGGACGGCGGCTATCACTATCTTGATTACGGCTTTGATTTTTACGCCGCGCAAGGCGCCGCGAACGTCGGCGACCCGGATAAGGCGATTTTAATTTCTTGGATCGGTCTCCCGGACAATCACTATCCGACTGAAGAAGAGGACTGGGAAGGCAGTATGACGCTTCCGCGTGAATTGCGTATAAATAACGGCAAATTGTTGCAGACGCCCGTTCCCGCCGTGGAAGAACTGCGCGATAAAGCGATTACGCCCGACGGCAAATTATATCCCGCCTGTGAAATGCGGGTCAAACCCGGCGCGGGCGATTTCGATTTGAATCTTTTCACGAAAGAAAACGGCTCCGGCGGTTTCAGGATTCACTATAACGCCGCGACGAAAACCGCCGTGATTGACCGGACCGGTCTGGACAAGAGATTTAATCAATCCGTAGGCGAAGTTCTGGATATGCCGCTTGAAAACGATTTGAAATCCCTGCGGATTTTTATTGATCACTGCAGCGTGGAAATTTTCGCCAATGACGGCGAGGCGACGTTTACTTCTCATGTCTACCCGACGGAAAGCGAGTTTTATTATACTGTCAGCGACGGCGCGGACGTGAAAATCTGGACGCTGAAAGCCTCCGTCACGGATGAATTTGTCGTGTAATTTATAAATTTATTATAATAACTTGCTTATATTTCCCCTCTCTTGATTGAAAACTATTCAGGATCATTCAAGAGAGGGGGGATGAAGCGTGTTAATTTGATAAGAGCGGTTTATAAGGGGAATTTTTAAAATCAGGATGGGAAAATTTAAGATTGACGCGATTGATCTTCACTGGATTGACGGGACGCAGGATGACCCGTCGGATTATTGTCTGCACGGACACGCAATCGCGTATATTGGAGATCAAAAATTGGAATGTGACGCCACTTTGAGCGCGACGGCGTTATATTTGCTGAAAACGCTGACGGAAGATCATGTGATATATGAAGATAATCAGATGTTGCCCTGTTGCGGTTTTATTTATATTCCGAATGAAAATTTAGATAATGTTGAAATTATGGGTTGCGCCAACGGAATTGACTGGACTGTCCGTCATGACGGGGATTGCGTTGTATTGGAACTGGACGACGGAACGACGGAACGCGTATTGTTAGACGCGTATCGGGAAGAGGTTTTCCGTTTCGCGGATAAGATAGAGGATTATTATCAGGCCTGTACGCCTAAAGAGTTTTCGGAAGAAGAGGAACCCGCCCGTGAAGGATATGTCGCGTTCTGGAACGAATGGCATAGAAGACGGGGCGAACGGAAGAAATAAAAATGATATAATTATAATATAATCAGGAGGGCATTACATGAAGAAGAAAGTATTCGCAAGCGATTTTGACGGGACGTTATATTTTTACAAGGCGGCGGACCCGGATAAACTGCCCAAGGCCAATGTGGATAAAATCCGGGAATATCAGGCGGCGGGGCATTTATTCGGTCTGTGTACCGGACGGCAGGTCGGCGGATTGACGCCGTTTATCACGGGATTGGTCGAGCCGGATTTTTATATCACCAGCAGCGGCGCGAATATCGTCAATAAAGATTTGGAGCCGATACGGAAATTGGGCGTCAATCGTGATATTGCGGATATGCTTATCAAAGAATTGAAGCCCAAGGGATTCAGATTGACATTGGATGTCGAGGGCGATATATGCGTATTTTCTAAAATGGACTATCCGGGGAAATATTATGTGATAACGGGTTTGGACGACGCGCCGGACGGCATGATTCATCAGGTCAGCGTGCATACGGAAAGTCTGGAGGACGCCGCGAAATACGCGAAAATGATTAATGAAAAATATGGCGATTATGTGCAGGCGTTTCAGAATGTAATTGAAATAGATATAGCGCCGAAAGGCTGTTCCAAAGGAAACGGCGTGAAATTTTTGCGGGATTATATGAAAGACATGTGGGGTAACGTGGTATTATACGGCATTGGCGATTCGATTAATGACCTGCCGTTGATTGAGGCGTCGGACGTGTCATATACGTTCCCGTATGCGCCGGAAGTGGTACAGAAAGCCGCGACTCTGGTGGTTCCCACGATTGTGGACGCGTTGGAACACAGCATGAATGATTAATATATTATATAAATATTAAAATTATGGGGGATTGCGTATGAGTCAGGCGTTACGGGACGCGAGACGTTATGAGGAAATCCACGAGACGATGATTCAAAAAGAATCGCGTCCGGCGTTTCACTTATCGGCCCGCGTGGGCTGGCTGAACGATCCGAACGGATTTTCGTGGTATCAGGGCCGTTATCATTTGTTTTATCAATATCATCCGTTTGATTCGCATTGGGGGCCCATGCACTGGGGACACGCGGTCAGCGATGATTTGTTACATTGGACGTATCTCCCGGCGGCGATGGCCCCGGATAAGCCGTTTGACAGAGACGGCTGTTTCTCCGGGAGCGCGATGACGCTGCCCGACGGACGGCATTTATTAATGTATACCGGCGTGGCGCGGGAAGTGACGGAGAGCGGCGAAGTCCGGGAAGTCCAGACGCAAAATTTAGCGTTCGGAGACGGTACGGATTATGTAAAATATGAATTAAACCCCGTGATTACGGGCTTAAACGGCGAATTGCCGGAGGGCGGGAGCCGGTACGCGTTCCGGGATCCGAAAATCTGGATGGCGCCGGACGGCGGTTATCGGGCGTTAATCGCCAATGACATGCGCGGTCAGGGCGGACAGATGTTGTTATATAAAAGCGCGGATTTGTATCACTGGGAACGCGTCACGGCGTTGGCCGAGAATCATAATCGCATTGGTTTCATGTGGGAATGCCCGGACTTTTTTGAGCTGGACGGTAAATATGTTTTATTAGGCAGTTCGCAGGATATGCTTCCCAAGGGATTGGAATATCACAACGGCAACGGGACGTTTTATTTTATCGGCGATTATGATTCTAAAAACGAAAAATTTATAGAAGAATCGGATCACAGTATTGATTACGGCATTGATTTTTACGCGCCGCAAACGCTTTTGACCCCGGACGGACGCCGGGTGATGATCGGCTGGATGCAGAATTGGGATACCTGTAATTTGCATACGAAGTCGACGCCGTGGTTTGGCATGATGAGCATTCCGAGAGAATTACATGTCAGGAACGGGATTTTATATCAGACGCCGATCCGGGAATTGGAACGTATGCGCCGGGATGAAATTATATATGAGAATGAGACTGTAGATAACTGTGAAATCGCTCTGCCGGGCGTAGCGGGACGCTTAGTTGATTTGGAAGTGGAAGTGGCGCCGGCTGACCCGGAAAAAAGTTTTGACAGATTCGCCATTCGATTCGCCAAAAACGAGTTATTTCATACTACAGTGAGTTTCCGTCCTCATGAATCGACGTTAAAAATAGATCGCAAATTTTCCGGTTCCCGCCGCGCTATCACACATCAACGCCGCTGTCGCGTACAGCATGACAACGGCAAGTTAAAACTGCGTTTGATTCTTGACCGTTTCAGCGGTGAGATTTTCGTCAACGACGGAGAGAAAGTCATGTCCGTGACGGTCTTTACGGATTTGAACGCGGAGGGGATCGCGTTTTTCGCCGACGGAAAAGTGAAAATTAACGTCAAAAAATATAATCTTTCGCCGGATTAATTATTAATAAAATTATAATAAAAAAATAAAACGCTGTCCGTTTGAATGAGAAATCAAAAAAAGCGGACGGCGTTTTTTTATTTTATATATTTTACGCTATCGCGTGATTATTATATTATAATCAATCATAAAGGCGGCCTCTTGTGTGGAGCAGGACCCATAAGAAAAACGGACCGCCTGAAAAAGCTAATAATATCCCGACGGGCAATTCATAAGGCGCGACCAGTAAACGTGATATTAAATCGCAAATCGTGACGAGTAAAGCGCCTGTCAGCATGGACGCGGGAATTAATTCCAGATGAGACGGGCCGAAAAAATATCGCGTCAAGTGCGGGACTAATAGACCGACAAAGCCGATTATAAAATAAATCTGAAC
>CAJOFP010000042.1 GCA_905233795.1 uncultured Oscillibacter sp.
CGAACGGAACGGAAACGGATGAAAATGAACCGGGGGAATCTGATTCGCCTCCGCCGACCTGTTTCGCGGAAATTGAACGGATGTTTCACGCTATGCCGTTGACAAAATATGAAATACCGTCTGAATTGGCGCAGGAGTGGTTAAAAATCGCCGTGGCTGATTATGAGTTAGATATATCAACGGATTTGCGATATGACGCGGAAAATTTAATCTTCGCGGAAAAGTTAGATAATACGATTGTCAGAACGCTTGCTTTGATGATTTATGTCAGCTATTTACAGCGCGAGTTAAGCCGCGTAATGGCGTTGAGCGGCATATACGGAAAAGACGTTCAGTTGACGGGTATGGACGCCACAAAGCGCGTGACGAAACAGGAATTTGACGACGAGTTAGAGCGGGTCGGGCAAATGCTTCACAAACAGAAACAGCATTGTTTTAAATAAAAGGCGGTGCGGTATGCCGAAAGAATGGTATTTGTTAAATCGCCCGTTGTATAATTCCGGTCTTGAAAACAATGAGTTTGACGCTTACGCGCAAGACGGTTTTCAGGAGCTTTTAGAATCTTTTATCGCCAAGGAAGTTTTGATTTATCCGAAAACGATTATGAAAGAGCCGATTATTACGCGGGCGATTGTTCAAAATGTGACTTCCGATACGTCCAATAATACGCTGATTCGTCAGATACTCTGTCCGATTGGGCTTTTAATGTGTGGGCAGTATGTAAAAATCGGCGAATCGTATTGGCTTGTGGCGACGTATCCTGATAACAATCAGATTTACGAAAAAGCTGTTTTATGGAAATATCCGACGTATAGTCTGAACTCCACGCAGTACGGCACGGGCGAATACAACCGGGAACATATTACAGTCGGCGAGGGACAGCATTTAATGTATTTGCCATATAATCAAGAAACTGTATTATTAGACGATCAGTTTCGTTTTATTATGGATCGTAACGCGGCGAATCCGACGGTTTATCGTATTACGCAGGTAGATAATACTTCATATGCCGTCGGGCATGAGAACGAGGGCGGTTTAATCGAATGGCACACGGAAGAGGTCAGATTTAACGAGGCGACGGACTCCGGCGAATATATGATCGCGGATTATATTTCAATAAAAAACACGGAAAACCCGGATGACGGATCGGATGAGATTCCGGACGGCGAAAGCAAGATTATTTTATATGACTTGGACGGCGATTGTAAATTAGCGTTGGGCGAAAGCAAACAAATCCGCGCAATGTACGCGACGCCGGACGGAATAGAAAAGCCTCTGACGGATTATATTGTAAATATCACGCCGGACAATGACGGCGTGAAATTTTCCTGTGATGGTAGTATTATCACGATTGCCGCGAATAATCAAAGAATATTGATAGGAAAATCATTTATAATAGGCGTATTGGACCGGTGAGATAAAAATTCAAATCGTGAATTTGTAGGGGGGGTGACGTATTGGCGGCGCGTTTTGAGGCGGTTATTATCGAGAAAGACGCTTTACGCGGGGCTTTGTTGAGAAGTCAGGAAATTGTAAATTTATTGATGAATACCGGGAAAAACGCGGCGGAATTTACGGATTTCGCAACCGGAAGCCGAAGTCCGGCGAAAGAACGCGTCATAAGCCGCTTTTTCGTCCCCGGCACGACGCAGGTTGACAAGAATTTCATCACAATGCGTTCCGCGTTGTCATATTCTCCCAACGGGTCTATAAATCGGGCGCGGCTGTTTGTTTATATTATCTGCAATGAGGATCAAATGGATTTGGAGCAGGGGTCAAGAGCCGATTTGTTAGCGAATGAGATTGATAAAATTTTAAATCGCCCTGATTCTATTTTCGGTTTGGGCGGCGTCCGGCTGATTGGTTCCGAAGAGACGCAGTTTAATAATAATTTTTACGGTCTTACATTGACTTACGCCACGAATGAGCATAACAGGGACGCGGGGTAACAGAATCATGTCGGGCATGGATCAATTAAAAATCTTTCGCGGCGAGCCGTATTATATCACGGATAAAATTATAATAAAACAGCCGAGTTTAGATGAAATCGTAACTTACGGGGAGCGCGAATATTTTTCTCTTGTACAGACAATCGCCGCGACTCCGGCGGACAAAAAAGTGGAAATCTGGGATTCGCTTGGAATTTATTGGGATGAAATGAGCGAATATGATTTATTTTTATCAATCTCGCGGGGGTTGCGGGATATAGACGCGTCTATTATTTTCCCCGGTCTGGATTTTTCAAGTTTTCGTCTTGTAATAGATAAAAACGAATTAATCTTGCGCAATCGTGACGGCGTGGAAATAGACAAAACGATTTATATTTTTATCGCCGATTTTATCAGGCAAATTCATAATTTCACGAAAAATCAGGAAAGAGGCTTTGATAATTATACAAAGCAAATCATGATTGAGGATGACCGGGAAGAACAAATCAAAGCGGCGCGAAAACCGTTTCAGTCCGTTTTACTCCCGCTGATTTCATCATTGACGAACTGCGCGGATTTTAAATATAGATTTGACGACGTTTGGACATTGCCAATCGGAGCTTTTTTAGACGCTGTAAAGCGTCTTTTAAAATATCATGAATATAAAAATTTAATGCGCGGCGTTTACGCGGGGACGATTGACGTTAAGAAAATCAATAAAAAGTCCCTGAACTGGATGTCGTGACAAAAAAAAGAAAGGATGACCATATGGCTACTGATATTACGTCCGCCGAGTTAAACGGCGAATATACGATTGATCGGGTACGGCGTATCACGCGTATCAACAGCGCGGGGGAAATCGACTGGACATTGACCAGCATTGAGGACCCGACTGTGGAATGCACCGCCGAATACCGGGAGAAAACGGACGCGCAGGGCATTCGTCTGGCGCGGCTTCCCAGCGCGAAAGGCGTCACTCTTTCCGGGTCTAACTCTCTGCTTTCCACGGCTTTACTGGCTACACAGCTTGGCGCGACGGTGATTGAGGGAAGTTCCGCAAATAAAATCACGTCTACGATTATTGACGATCTTGTGTCCGCGCAAGATGAGAATAGCAAACAGACGTTTACGCTTTCGCATACGCCGAAAGCCGCGCCCGCGAGCATTTATGTATATAGCAAAGGCAAGACGGGAACAAAAGTTGAGGTCGGGACGGGCGACGGGCAAGCCGTTTACGCCTCCGGGAAAATCACTCTGCCGGATTCTTATACCGGCGCGACCCGCGCTTTAATCGCGTATGATACGGAAATTGAGACCGGCATTAAAATTTCCAACAGTTCTGAAATCGCGGAAAAGGCGGGGACGGCGAAATATGTTGTGGAATGTCTGTTCGCGGATGTGTGCGATTCCACTCTGAAACGCTTTGGTTATCTGGTGTTTCCGAAAGCCGAGATTGACGCGAATTTCACGCTGAATCTGAATACCGAGGGAACGCACCCGTTCACAATCACGGCGAATAAAGACTATTGCGCCGACAATGAGGAGTTGTGTTACTGGACCTTTGTCCCGCAGTCCTGACGGATGAAAATCCGTCGGGATTGATTCATGATACGCGAATGTAAGATATGCGGCGCGAAGTATGAGACCTGTTATTTATGCGAACGCCAAAAAAGCTGGCGGGTTCATACGGATACGGCGTCGCATTATCAGATATTTGTTATTTTAATGGAATATCAAAGCGGGCGTGACGCGTCGGAGGTTTATGACGCCCTCCGGCGCGTCGGCGTTGATTTTAATAGTTTAAATATTTATCTGGAAGATATAAGGCGATTATTGGAGAAAATACGGGGTTATAGAATATGATAAAAATTTTAGCGTTGGATCAGGCGCGGAACGGCGGCTGGGCGGTTTTTGATTATAATCAAAAGAAACTTGCCGCCTACGGATCGTGGTCTTTTCCGACGAATCGTTATTCATACGCGCAAGCGATTGTTCAAATTGAAAGTTTTGTAGAAAATTTAATAAAAGCGTATGATATATCAGCCGTGTTTATTGAGGATATTCAGGCGCGTGTCAATATGCAATCGTTTAAAAAATTAGCGCAGTTGCAGGGTGTACTTGTCAATTTATTTGAAAAGGCGAATATAAGTTATGAATATGTCGCCCCGGCGCGATGGCAGTCATATTGCGGCGCGGAAATTCTTAAAGAAAAAGCGGAAAAGTCGGAAAACACGGAAGTATACGGCAAAAAGAAATCAAAAGTCATGTCCGTTCGATTTGTAAAAGAGAAATATAATATTGAAACGGATAATGCAATCTCGCGGACGCCTGTTGTATTGGGACGTGGGCTGTCAATCAATGTGAGGCGCGTACAGACGACGAGGGGAAAGTTTTGATTATAAAGGCGGATAAAAACGCGAATAAGAGTAAACGCAAAAAAAATAAGGGGTGAAAGAATGGCAAGGGGACCGTCTGTAAATACGATTAAAAATTTTGTAAAGCGGGAGAAAAGCGACGGCGAAATAACGCGGCGTTATCAGGTCGGCGACGACGGAACGTCTTTTGAGGTTAAGATTCAAACTAAGTTATCCGTATCTCAAAAGGCGGCGTTTATTCATAAAGTTTTAGAGGGCGCGTTCACGCGGGACGGCGAATACGCGCCTGAATATGTTTTACCGGCGTTTCGCGCGGCGGTTCTGATGGTCTGTACGAATATCACGCCGATTAAAATAAAAAATGAGAACGGCGAGCCGGATTATCTTGATTTGGACGCCATGAGCGAATTATATGACGCGCTGAAATTCGGCGAGGATAAATCCGACGGTTTCAGAGAATTACAGGAGAATATGGACGCGCTGTGTCATGAGGCGATTTTATGGAAACAGCGTAAAATTTTATATTCCGGGCTGGACAGTCTCAGCATAGCCGCCCACGCGGTTACGGAACTGGCGGCGGCGTTAAAATCGAACGTGGACGGCGTTGACATGAAAAGTTTGTCCGAAACGGCGGCGGAAATAGCGAACCGGGCGGAGATATTCAACGAAGAAAATATATTGACGGCTTTGGATAAGATTCACAATCGGGTATCGTAAATATGACGATAACAGAGGCTTTAAAAAAAGTCAAGAAAGAAGCGGCGAAGAAAGTAAATCAGGTTCTCGCGGACGATGTTTTTAAAACGGTTCGTGATGAGGAATTGAAACAAATTGATGATACGGTTTACGCGATGGAAGTTTCGGGACGCTATCAAAGGCGTTTTGACGAAGGCGGATTATTAGACCCGGATCATATTGTTATAGACGGCGGCGCGGTATCGGACGGGCGGCTTGTCGTATCGAATATCACTCCCGCGAATCCGTTTTTGAACGGTACGGATAGCGAAAACGGGCTTTCCACAACGCCGTTAGACGCCAAAATCGCAAAATTAGTGGAGTTTGGCGAATATCATCCTAACGGGTACGGATATGACTGGTGGAAAAGGGCGAAACCGCGTCCGTTTATAGAGAATACGCGAAAAGTTTTAAAACGGCGCAAAAGTCATGTCGCCACTATGAAAAAGGGATTGAAAAAACGCGGAGTAAAAGTTAGATAAATTTATATTTTATATTCCGGCGATAGCGGGGTGATAAATTTTTGAATAATGACGACGATTTAAAGATAATTATATCAACGGAGTTAGAAGCCGATGAGGAAAAATCGGCGAAGCGTATCGCGGCGCAACTTCCCGGAATCGCGGCGTTAATCAATCAGAGAAGCGTAATTCGCGTAGGCGTGGAGATCAACGAACAGGGCGTCCGGGCGTCGGCGAATCAAATCGTCGCGGATTTACAAAAAATTGAGGCTCATCCGGTTCATGTGGAGTTTAATCTTGACCGTGATTCTATCGGTCAATTACAGCGGGAATTGGCTGATTTAAATATCAATCCGGGGATTACGCGTCAGGTGACGGCGGAACTGGATCAAATGTTGACGCGGATAGACCGTGTCAGTCACGCTTGGAGCGAAACGGGGACTGAAAACGAACGGCTGTTAAATTTATCCATACGCGGCACGGATCAATGGGGACGCACGGTTGAGGTAGTCAAACAGTTTGTGGAAACTGTGGAGAACGGGGAACTGTCTCTTGAACAGACCGGCTCAACGCTTACGCGCATTACGTCTGATTTTGAAAAACAGCGTCAATCGGCGCAAAGAGCGGCTAATGAGAGAATCGCCTATACGGATTCTCTGATGAGAAAATTGTTTGATTTAGAAGCCAGATTTACAGGCGCTTCCGGGAATCAGGGCTTGACCGACGCGAAATATTTACAAGAAGCGCAAGCTCTTTACGCGGCTATTAACGAAGAGATTAAAAATATGGCCGCCGGAAGCGGAGAATTGCAAAAGTCGGACAAGTCCCGCGTTGAAAATATGATAGCGTCGTTAAAATTAATGACAAGTCAATATCATACGGCGGAGACGGCGGCGAAAGCGGTTCAAAAACGGGACGAACAACGATTGTCTTTTTTGCGAAAGCAATCAGACGAACTCGCTAAAATCCAGAGTAAATATACCGGAGGCTCTTCCGCGCAGCCTGTTTTAAATCATGAACATTTGGCGGATTTAGGTGCGAAATATCAAGAGATCACAAAGATGATTGATAACTATCGCGCCAAACGCGGCGAATTGACGCGGACGGAAAAAGACGGGATTCAGTCGGCGATTAAAAATTTAGAGCTTTTACGTCAGGAATATCGAAACGCGGAGTATGTCGGCACGAATCTCAGACCGCGTGATGTAAATACAGTCAACGCGCGTTTTACGGAAGAGTTGCGGCAATACGAGGCGGAGTTGAAAAATTCCGGGAGTTTGACAGACAATTTCCGAGCCCGTATTGAGACTTTGCGCGTTAGTTTAAGTACGGCTTTTGATCGAAATAGTTTAATAGCGTATCAAAAAGGCTTTGAGCAGTTACAGGCGGATGTAAAATCATTTCAGGCCGCCGAAAAGTTAAAACATGATTTGAACGATATTGACGCGAAAATGACGGTTATGCCCGCCAAGATAGACGCGTTAAACGCCCGATTTAGACAATTAAACAATCCCACGGAACAGTTAAAACATGATATGTCGGAATTGTCCGGGCTGATGGACGCTGTCGGACAGGCGAAAGGCGAAAATGAGAAAATCGCGGCATATGAGAAATTACAGCAAAAAATCAGATTATGCGGCGCGCAGTTAAGCGCTTTGAATACGTCCCAGAGCGCCGGAGTAAGAGAATTTAGATTAACGCAAAATATTGAAAAGGCGCGGACGGAGTTGGCGCGTCTTTCCAATGTTTGGAGCGCGTTTAAAAGCGACGCGAATTTAAACAAAGAATTTCTTGATCTTGAAAAGGGACTGGGCAAAGTCAGGACACAGGCGGATTTCCAGAAGTGGACGGCGCAATTTGGCGCGTGGCGCAGTCAGGTCAGAGCGGCGGGAAAAGATGTGCAGTCGCTATGGGACCAGTTCAAGGGTTTATTCTCAACCGTATCGCGCTATCTCGGCGTGACGATGTTATTGCACAGGTCTTTTATGATATTCAGAAACGCCGTGCAGACGATTATTGATCTGGATACGGCGATGATTGACCTGAGAAAGACTACCACAATGACCGGGAAAGAACTGACGGAATTTTACTGGGAAGCGAATGAGGCGGCGAAACAGCTTGGCATTACGACAAAAGATATTATTCAGTCAGCGGCGAACTGGAGCCGTTTGGGTTTTTCAGACAAAAACAGCGCGATTGAAATGTCGAAACTCGCCGCGCAATTTTCGGCGATTTCCCCCGGTCTTGACACGGAAAACGCCACGACCGGATTAGTCAGCGTGATGAAAGCATACGGCATTGAAGTCAATGACGTGCTTGACGGCGTAATGTCAAAAATTAACAAGATTGGTAATACAGCCGCGACATCGAATCAGCAAATTATAGAAGGTCTCAAACGGTCGGCGTCCGCGATGGCCGCTATGAACGGGAGTCTGGAAGAAAATATCGCTTTGTTTACGGCGGCGCAGGAAATCGTACAGGATGAGGCGTCCGTCGGCGCGGCTTTGCGGTCTATCGCGCTCCGGGTGCGCAAGTATAATGAGGAGACGGAACAGCTTGACGAAAATTTAACCAATATCGTCGGGGATGTGATTGATCTCACCAAAACGGCGTCCAATCCGAAAGGCGTGTCGCTGTTCACGGACGAAACCCAGACGCGTTATAAAACGGTCTATCAGTATTTGAAAGAAATATCTGAAATTTATGATGAGCTTGACGCGAAATCCAGACAGAAATTAGGCGAAAAACTTTTCGGGACGTTGAGACAGAATACCGGTCAGGCGATTTTGAGTAACTTTTCGGCGGCTGAAAAGGCAATGGCGGATATGGCGGACAGCGCCGGAAGCGCGGACGCTGAAATGTCGATTATCACGGAATCTCTTGAATATCGCATTAACAAACTTGGTCAGACATGGGTCGGCGTCGCGCAGAATCTTATAACGGACGATTCCGTCAAAATCGTGATTGATCTTCTCACGGCGTTGTCTCAGACAATCGAATTTACAACAGATAAGCTGGGCTTACTCGGCTCCGTTTCCGTTTTAGGGGCGGCGGGGGCGTTGGTACAGCTTGCGAAATCCGCGGGTGAACCCAAACGGACGGGTTTCTGTCGCGCCCGCGTATATCCCGGTGGCGACACGGAACGAGTAAAATTCGCGGCGTGACGCGGCGCGTTTTACAAGGGGATATTGGCAAAACCGGTCTTTTTTAGACCGCCGAATATTTCTCAGCCGTCATAGAGAAATGGTAGGCGATGAAATTGGCTCCGAGGACGGCTATTTTACCGGGGCGGCGAGTTTTCGTCATACTCGTCCGGGAACTCTTTTTTTGATTCAATTAAAAATTAAAAATTCAAATCAGGGAATCCGCAGCCAAACTCGCGTCAGGCGAGGAGGTTCAGAGCAGCGTAATATCGGCGTGGTGAAAATCACGATGGGGCGCTCCAAATCGACCGCGTAAGCGGAAAAATGACGCGCGGTTTCGTCGCCGCGGACCAAAAACGACGAAATGAACAAAATAATATAAATATAAAAATTTTTGACTTTAAACGGATATTTTAGATTTAGCGTTGACAGAATCAATATCGCGTTGTATAATGATTGTGATATAATAATATTGGCGGGACAGTGAATACGTCGTCAAGAGGTGATCGAAATGCTTCGCGCTATGGATGTCGCGCAATATTTTTTGAATAAAGACCCGGAGCGTAAAATATTTGACAAAAATCTGGTTCATAAGGACGGGCGGACTTTTTACGCCGGGAACGCCAGATTGAACAAATATTTGCATATGGCGCAAAATCTGTATATTGCGAAAACAGGGGATCGTCTGTTCTCGGATGATTTATACGCCTATGATAACGGGGCTGTGGTTCCCGACGTTCAGGAATACTATTCCGTTTTGTATACAAAAAGCGACGCCCCGTCATTGCCGGGAGATATAAAAATTTTTCTGGATCGGGTTTACAAATTTTTGGAAAACGCCAGTCTTGAAGAGTTAATAGAGCTATCTCATGAGGATACGGAATGGGAGCGCAAACACGGTTATTTTTATAAGCCGGATCAGCGCATGGATTCTACGCGTCACGCGGAAGAATATAAAGAACAGTACCGAGACGCTTTGATTGTAATGGAGCGGATGACGGTATGAATGATTTGAAAGTCGGACAGACGCTTGTCTTGAAAATCAGATATAATAATCTTGGCGATACCGCCGCGACAGCCCATCCATATTTAATCGTGGATATTGATTCCGAGCTTGGCGTCGTGGAGATCGCGCAATTAGACTCGTTAGCCGGTAAAGAGTATAAAGCGGCGTTTCGGAGTAATAAAGTAATTTACTGTGACAATCCGAAAGAGACAGTGATAGATAAAGACAGCTATATTCAGCTTGATAATAAATTCATGCTGGAAAACTGCCCGGATTTATCGCGTTTTCGCCGCCAGACAGATCAATTAAGTCCTGAAAAACTGGAAGATGTTCTGAGGGCGTATCGTTCGTATCATCGCGCTCATCATATTGATGAAAACAAAAACGTGTACATGAACAAGGAAGAAATTT
>CAJOFP010000043.1 GCA_905233795.1 uncultured Oscillibacter sp.
TTATAAGACCCGAAATAGCGGATTAAAATCGTAAACAAGCCGCAGCCGACGCCAAAAATCGACTGTCCTTTCGGCGTCACGGGGGATGTCGCGTAAGCGGTCGCCATGAAGAACGCGCCTAAAATTAAGCCGCCGCCTAAAACCTGATATAACATCCACTCGACGCGGTCCGCGCCGTATAACGGGAACAGGAACGTCAAAATTGCGACTGTTGAAATATAGCACACGGGCGTATGCCAGTTAATCACGCGCCGCCAAAGCAAATAAAAGCCGCCAAGCAATAACGCCAACGCGCTGACTTCCCCCAGCGAACCGGGGACAAGTCCGGTAAACATATCCGTTAAGCTATATTTTTGCGTCAAATCGGCAAAGGCGCCGGTTTTCATCATGGCAAGCGGCGTCGCGGTCGTGACGACATCGACAGTCGAACCAATCGCCGGAACGCCGGACAAATCCGCCCATCTTGTCATAGAACCGGCGTAACTCGCCAATAACGCGGCGCGTCCCGCCAACGCCGGATTGATAAAATTACAGCCGATTCCGCCAAATAATTGCTTTGTGATAATAATCGCAAAGAAATCGCCGATTAAAATCATCCAATACGGAATTGTCACCGGACAGACAAACGCCAATAACATACCCGTGACAACCGCGCTCAAATCATGAATCGAGCTTTCTTTTTTCATTAAATAGCGATACAGCCACTCAAAAAACACGCACGCCGCGCACGAAAACGCCGTAACGGTCAAAGCGCGCAATCCCCAGTTAAAACAGGCGAAAATCAAAGCCGGTATTAACGCGATAATCACATCCAGCATGATAGACCGCGTGGTCTCTTTGCCGCGGATATGCGGGGAGGATGTCGCAATTAATTTTAACGATTTATAATCCGTCATGATACGGCAACCTCCTTTTTGTCTTGCTTACTTTTATCTTTTTTATTTTTATCCGGCTTTTGCGCTTGTTCTTGAGCTTTTTTATCCTGATTTTCTTGCGCTTCTTGCGCTTCCCGCGCTTTTTTCGCCTCGGCGGCGGCGCGTTCCGCCATTTGCCTGTCTTTCAATTTCTGCTTGCCGTATTTGAACATATGCGTCAACGGCATACGCGCCGGGCAGGTATACGAACACGCGCCGCATTCCATGCAGTCCATAATATGATACGCTTCCAGCTCGTCCAGCATGTTTTTCGACGCGAATTGATATAAAAACAACGGTTCCAAACGCATGGGACACGCGGCGACGCATTTCCCGCAACGGATACAACGCGGCGTCTCGACGCTTTGTTCTTCGTCCTCACAGAACGCCAGCATTGCGCCCGTGCCTTTGCCCACCGGGACATCCGTCGTATATTGCGCCATGCCCATCATGGGGCCGCCCATGATTAATTTATAAGTAGTCTCTTTCAGACCGCCGCAGAAATCAAATAATTTTTCAATCGGCGTTCCAATCGGACATTCTATATTTTTCGGCTCTTCAACGCCGGAACCGGCGACAGTGACGATTTTATTTATTACCGGCATTCCTTGAGTAATCGCCCGATAGACCGCGCAAGTTGTATTAATATTAAACACCGCGCAACCGATATTGGCGGGCAATCCGCCCGGCGGGACCTGACGCCCCGTCAAAGCCTGACAAAGCTGTTTTTCTCCGCCTTGCGGGTAACGGCATTTTAACGGGATTACCTGAACGCTCGCGCTTTGCTTTTGAATTTCCTGCTTTAATTTCTCAATGCCGTTTTGCTTGTTATCCTCCACGCCGATCAGAATTTTATCCGTGCCGAACATTTTACCCAGATAGACCGCGCCGCGAATAATCTCTTCAGATCGCTCCAGCATGGTTCTGTGATCGCCCGTAATATACGGCTCGCACTCCGCGCCGTTGATAATCACCGTATTGACTTTTCCGATCCCGCCCGATATTTTCACATGCGTCGGGAACGTCGCGCCGCCCATGCCGACAATGCCGGCGTTTTTCACCAGTTCGACCATCTCGTCCGGCGTCAGCGCGTCGGGATTCTCCGGCGCTTTGACTTCCTCGCTCAACGTATCCTGAAAATCATTTTCAATCACGACGGCCATCATATTGCCGCCCATTGAATAAGGCCGCGGCTCCACGGCTTTGACTTTTCCTGATACGCTGGCGTGAATCGGGGCGCCAAGTCCGCGAAACTCGCCGATTTTCTGTCCCATCTTGACCGTATCGCCTTTTTTGACCAAAGGCGTACACGGCGCGCCAAAGTGCATGGACATGGGAATGATCACTTCCGGCGGCGGCGGAATCCGCTGGATTGGCTTTTCATTGGTCTGAGCCTTCATATCATGCGGATGAACGCCGCCAAAGAAAGCGTTTGCCATTATTTCACCTCATTTTTCTCCCTTTGTTTTCCCCTTGTTTTGATTGCTTTCGCGTTGGGTTTCCCGAACAATCCGCGCCCGATACGTCCGCCGCGTCTTTCAGACGCTTTCAGACGCGACAAAACGCGAACCGCCCATAATTTTTTTATTATAATCTAATTTTTAAAAAAGTCCATAGCCTTTTTGTTTTATTATTTTTTATAAAAATTTTAAATATTTTTTAAATATTAAAATTTAATTTTATTTTTTTATAAATTATTTTTAAATTATATTTCATAATTTATTTAAAAATTTTTAAAAAATAAATTATATAATTTTAATATTACATGATATAAAATATTTTTATATAAAACGCCGAATTTCATATAAAAAATTTGTATAAAATCAGCGTTTACGCGGATTGAAATTTCTGATATATTAATTGTGTGGGAGTTTATGCCTGCCACACCCCGTCACGCGGGTATGGTGAAATTGGCAGACACGCGGGATTTAGGTTCCCGTGCCGTGAGGCGTGTGGGTTCGAGTCCCACTACCCGTACCACTACGATTGAATAAACGCTTTTTTGATGGGTTATATAGAGAGAAATATATAAAAATAATGCTGTTTTTGATAGATTATGAAAACGTGCGGAACGCGGGAATGCGCGGCGTGAAATATCTGCAGGCGTCGGATTATTTGATTATATTTTACAGCGGCGCCGCACAGGCTATGGAAACCCGTTATTTAAACGCGATCAGAAATTCGGGCTGTACGTTCGAGACCTGCCGCCTTGTCAAAACCCGTAAAAACGGACTGGATTTTTATATCGCCACCCGTCTGGGGGAACTGTTCGGCTCCGGTTATCAGGGCTCCGCCGTGATTATCAGCGGCGACGAGGGTTTTCAATCGTTACGGGAATATTGGCAGTCCCGGAGCAAAACGCCCCGCCGGGTTTTTATTAACGAAAGCATAGAGCGGGGCATTATCAGCGCGAACGAGAATGACGAACGCACGGCGGCGATCCGGGAACAGTTGAAAAATCAGGATATTGGGGACTTTTTCACGGCCTATCAGAAAAATCAAGAACTGCGTGATTTATTGGGACGCGCTTTTTCCGATACGCCTTTCTCCAATCGCACGGGGGAAATGCTGGAAATTCTGAACGGCGCCAAAACATCGCGGCGGATTTATCTGGATACCCTGCGGCGTTTCGGTCGGCGCGACGGATTGGAAATTTATGATATTTTAAAATCCCGCGTGAAAGATTTATAAATATTTATATTATTTTTTATAATATTTATATAAAAATATATTATTTTAATATATTTTTAATATATTTTATATATAATTCTCCCGGTCGCGCAAATCGCCGGGGGATTGTCCGTTTTTGCGGATTTCGCGGATTTTTCACTTGTTTTTCCCGGATAAACGCGTTATAATATCAAGACAGGCTCAAAACAGGTGGTGAAAGCCGATGGATGAGAAAAAAAATCCGGACGGGACGGAAAAACAGGATAAAAATTTAAAACCGGACGGAACGGAAAAGCCGGATAAAAATTTAAAGCCGGACGAGAAAAAAAATGCGCGGATATCGGATCCAAGACCGCCGGAACTGAACGCGAAAGCCCCGGAAGCGCGTGTGGAACCCGGTTTTATAGATTCCGAAAAAGTCTTGGCGCACGCGGAACGGCGCGCCGAAAGACGGGCGCGGGACGCGGAATTGGCCGCGCTCGCCAATCTGGCTTTGATTCGCAGCGGCATGATGGGCGGACATCGTGACCGGCTCCGTGAGGATTTTCAATCGGGCGGCTCTATCAGCAATGAGGAATGGAGACAGCGTCTCCAGCGCATTATCGACGAGGCCGGGGAATAAAAATAATATAAATAATATAAATAATATATACAAGACAGGATATAAAATATATATTATTATAAATAATAATTATAATAATATATACGCGGATAATATAAGGAGATTGTCATGCCGGAAAATAAAAAAATATATAAAGTCACGATAGACGGCAATATGTACGCCTGTCCAGCCGGGACGCCTTACGCCGATATTGTGAACGACGTGCAGTCGGATTACGAACATGATATTTTATTGGTCAATCGCGGCGGAAAACTCCGGGAATTGCACAGGACTTTAAATCGTGACTGTACGCTCTCTATGATTACGGCGGCGGATAAGCCCGGCTATCAGTCTTACAAGCGCAGCGCGTTGTTTTTATTATTAAAAGCCTTTCATGACGTGGCGGGCCGTGAAAATGTTGAACGCGTCATTGTGGAATTTTCCGTCTCGAACGCGCTGTTCTTGCGCGTACAGGGGCCGTTCGCGCTGGATGAGGCGTTATTGCGCAAAGTCGAGGATCGCATGTGGGAACTGGTGCGGGCGAAACTCCCGATTGTGAAACGTCCCATGAGTACGGATGACGCGATTGATTTATTTCATCAGGAAAACATGGAAGATAAGGCGCGATTATTTCAATTCCGCGTCGATTCGCATGTGAATATTTATCAATTAGCCGGTTTCACGGATTATTTTTACGGCTATATGCTCCCGGATACGAGTTATTTAAAAATTTTCGCGCTGGAGCTTTATGAAGATGGATTTATTTTAAGACTGCCGTCACAAAACGCGCCGGAATCGCTGGGAGATTTCAAGCCGTCCCGGAAAGTATTCCAGACGCTTCATGACGATACGAGTTATCACAGGGAATTGGGCGTCGGGAATGTCGGCGAATTAAATTCTATTATTGCTCAAGGCGATTCTTCGGATTTGATTTTGTCTCAAGAAGCCGTCATGGAAAAGAAAATCGGCAATCTCGCCGAACAGATCGCCAAACGCCGCGACGTTCGATTTGTCATGATCGCGGGGCCGTCGTCGTCTGGAAAAACAACTTTTTCACACCGGCTCTGTACGCAATTACGCGCCTGCGGTATGACACCGCATCCAATCGCCACAGACAATTATTTTGTCAACCGGGATCAGACGCCCAGAGACGAAAACGGTCAATATGACTTTGAGGGTCTCGGCGCGATGGATGTGGAACAATTAAATCACGATATGACCCGGCTTTTACAGGGTGAGACAGTCGAAATGCCGCGCTATAATTTCAAAAAGGGAATGCGCGAGTATAACGGCGATTATTTGACGCTTGGCCCGAAAGATATTCTTGTCATCGAAGGCATACACTGTCTGAACGACGCTTTGTCTTATTCGCTGCCCAGAGAAAGCAAATTTAAAATCTATATCAGCTGCCTTACGACGTTAAATATAGACGATCATAATTATATCCCGACCACGGACGCCCGATTAATACGCCGTATCGAGCGCGACGCCCGCACACGCGGACACAACGCTGAAGCGACAATCCGTATGTGGCCAAGCGTGCGGCGCGGGGAAGAAAAAAATATTTTCCCGTTCCAAGACAGCGCGGATGTGATTTTTAATTCAGCGTTATTATACGAAACGTCGCTTTTACGGCCTTATATAGAACCGCTGTTATTTAAAATCTCCCGCGACAGCCCGGAATATATCGAAGCCAAGCGATTATTAAAATTATTGCATTACTTTCTGCCGCTCCCGGACGATGTCGTCCCGAAATCATCCATTATACGCGAATTTATTGGCGGCGGATGTTATCAAGTCTAAAAATAATATTTATATTTATTTTATACGGGGAAACTCCAAGGAGCCGCGTTCCCTTATGATATGCCGGATCGCGTTTTTCCCACGGCGGCGCGTGGGAGGCCAATTTATATAACCATACGCCGCTGACGCGTAACCGGCGAAACTCCTTGTCACCGGGGAAAATCGAATGATTTTTCATTCCGATTTTCCCCGGATTATTTTATATTATTTTATTATATTTATTTTTATATTTGATTATGATTTATTTCACGCGATTTTAAACGGACGCTTGCAAAGAAAAATAAAAACGTGTATAATCACACGCGATTCTAATCTAAATCGCGGAACGCCGTAAAAATCCGGCGGAATCCGTGAAAAAGGGGGATAATTGAAACGATGAAAAAGACAGTGAAAAAACGCGAAAGCCTGATTTTACCTTTCGCGCTGGTCTTGACGCTGATTTTGATCTTGTCCGCGTGCGGCGCGAAAAACAACGCGGATCAAAATTCGGAGGAAAACGGACAGGCGAATCTTGAGGACGCGGATTGGGACGAAGTCGAGAAAATTGAGGACATCGGCGAAACGGAAGATTTAAATAAAATCAGCGAATCCGCCGCCGAGACGGAAAGTCTGTGCGCGGTGGCCTATTGCGGAAGCCGGGGCGGATACGCCGACGCGCTGGACGCGTTTGAGCATTTGAGACTTTCGGAAAAATATCCCGATCTGGCGAAAGATATTTCCGTATACGACACGGGCGGGGATGAGTTTTATATTCTCGCGCCGTCGGCGAACGCGGTCAGCGTGACGATTGAGGGCTACGGCATGGACGACGAAGGCGCCGTCGGCCCGGACGGGGAAATATTTTATGTCGGGGACGGCAGTCCGGTCGTATTATTATGCAATCTCAGCGATTTAATACCGGATACGCAAGTCACTGTGGAGGACAAAGACGGGAATCAATTAATATTCAGCCCGTCGTTAAGTCTGGAGGACGGCAAATTATACGCGCCCGGTACGATTGATTTTACGGATTATGAATGGGCGGCTTTAAATTAATATAATTTATTATTTAAATTTATAATATTTATAATTAATATTTAAAATCATGAACAGACGAACGGGAATTTTAGTTTTAATCGCGCTGTTGGCGTTGGCGGGAATTTTATTTCCCGCCGCGATGAATAATATTTATCATAAAAATATCACGCTGTATGTGTTCGCGGATACCGCGCTGCAAAGACCTTTGGAAGAAATCGCGGAAATGTATGAAAAAAATAATAATATAAAAATCGCGTACACGTTTGAGCCGTCCGGGGTTTTGCGGCGTTATATTCAGGACGGCGCCTACTGTGATATATTTTTATCCGCGTCGCCGGAATGTCTGGACGCGCTGGAAAATACAACCGCGGGCGGGCCGCCGTGGAATCCCGAGACAAGAAATTTATTACTGCCGGGAAGCCGGATTGATTTGCTGGAGACTTTAATGGTATTGGTTCCGGCGGAGGGCAATCCGGGCGGGATTTCCAGTTTCCGCGAACTGGCGCAGGTATTCAAACAGGGTAATATTTCAGTCGCGGC
>CAJOFP010000044.1 GCA_905233795.1 uncultured Oscillibacter sp.
GCGGGCAGATTGTCGCCTTTAATCTCGTATCTCATAATAAATCCCATTCCTTTCCCGCGTTTGACAACGCGAAAAAAATAATAAAAATCAAACGGGCAAGTAAATAATATCAAATCATGCGACCCGTTTTCACAGAGCGCGTTTTATATACGCCCTTGCTATTTTAACATTTTATCAAACCACGCGCAACAAATCACAATCAAAAATAAATATATAAATATTATATATTATGAATATTATCATATATTAATAATATATGAATTATATATAAATAAAAATTAGAAATATTTGTAAGTTTTTACGGAATTATAATTTTAAAATTTAAAATATTTATATAATATTTATAAAATATTTATAAAAAATTCAAAATTTTAGTTATTCTTTTGTTATAATAAATATGCTAATTGTTATAATAAATATGCTAATATATTTTAAGGGGTTTTATTTCTAAATTTTTCGCGTTTTTAATTTTATTTTTTAATTTATTTTTTTAAGCGCGGCGAAACGGAAACCGCCCCTGAAAAAAAGAACAGTCCGAAAGGACGGAAAGAGAGGAATTAATAATTATGGAATGGTTGGCAATGCAAACCGCGGCGGAAACAACCGGGGAATTGACGGAGCGGGAAATGGCCGCGCTGGGCGTCGGCGGAATCGTAGGCGCTTTCGCGGTGGTGTCGTTTATCTGGTATATCCTGTCGGCAATCGGTTACTGGAAAGTTCTCGTAAAGGGAGGACATCCCGGCTGGCACTCGTTGATCCCGATTCTGAACGCTTATGATCAGTATGACATGGCTTGGAACGGCTGGATGGGCGTCGCCTTTTCCCTCTTGGCGGGGTTTGGGACCGCTCTCGCTCAGAACGCTCAGGGCGGCGGCGTTATGTCCGTGATCGCGTCAATTTGCGCTATCGCCGCGCTGGTTATCAATATTATCGGCATGAACAAATTTGCCAAAGCGTTCGGCAAGGGAGTCGGCTTTACTGTCGGTCTGGTTCTGCTGGAACCTTTCTTCATGATGATTCTCGGCTTCGGCTCCAGCGAATACATCGGCAAACCGCAAGAATAATAATATTATTATCCGGCGGATTGACGCGTAAAAAATCAAAAATACAGGGCTATTTCATGAAATCCGGGAATACTATATGCCATGGCCTTTTCCCGATATAATTTAAATTTATAATATAATTAAATATTATAAATTATTTAATATTACGCGGGAAACAGGCGGACGATTGATTTCCGTACCGGAGGGACTTCATGAAAGGCTGGCTGTATTCCGTCTTGACGGCCTTGGCGCTGATCGGCTTATGCTGGCTGTTGATTCCGTTTTTTCTGGGATTTTCCCCGTCACAGGCGATTCGATGGGGCGGTCTTTCGGACGCGCCGGAAATTCTCGCGGAATGGCGGGCGGAGAAAAATCACGCGGGAAAAATCGTGATTACGGAAAAAAACGGCGGTCAAACGGTTATCACCACCCGAAACGGCGAAGTGATTCGCATAGAGACACTTGAGAAATAATATATAATATAAATTATATAAAAATTCCGCGTTTTGTTTATCATAACAGGCGCGGGATTTTTTATTGATTTTTTATTGAAAATAATCAATTTGTCGTTGCGTTTTCAGTTTGATTATGTTATAATAATTATAGACGGCGCAATATAGCGTGATAAGTTGTAATTTCCACATGATTACATTTTCCGCTATTTCGCGCCGTCTTTCAAATTCTTTTTTTATTTTCTTTTATTATTTCTATATTATTTTTATATTATTTTTAATATTTTATTATATTATTTTATTTTATTTTTAAATATTCATTCGCGTGTAAAATATATAAATCGCTATATAAAATTTTATATAAATGATAACGAAACAGGGAAAGAGGCTTTTTATTTATGAATCAAGATTGCCTGATACGGGCGATTACGGAGGACGGATTGATAAAAGCGGCGGCGGTATCCGGCGCGGGATTCGCGGAACAGGCGCGGCAAATTCATCATTTGACGCCGGTCGCCACAGCCGCGCTGGGTCGGACTTTGTCGGCGGCGTCGATTATGGGCGAGGCGTTGAAAGAGGACGCCGCCAGTCTGACATTGCGTATCCGGGGCGGCGGCCCGCTGGGAACGGTTTTAGCCGTATCGGATCATCAGGGCAACGTCCGGGGATGGGTGGAAAACCCGGATGTAAATTTACCGTTGCGTCCTGACGGTAAATTAGATGTCGGCGGCGCGGTTGGCTCTGACGGGACTTTAACGGTCATACGCGATTTACGCATGAAAGAGCCGTACACGGGAAGCGTCTCCGAACAGGTTCCCACGGCTTGCGCGTTGGGCGTATTGGTCAACCGGGATCAAAGCGTATTGGCGGCGGGCGGCTATATGATTCAATTATTGCCCGGCGCGCCGGAAAATTTAATTGAGAAAATCGAAAAAAGCGTTTACAAATCCGGCCCCGTAACCGGGATTTTACGCGATAACCCGGACCCGGAATATTTATTAAAAACCGTTTTATCGGATTTTGATTTAAAATTTTTTGATCGCGTACCGGTGGAATATCGCTGTGACTGCAGCCGCCGCCGTATGGAATCGGCTTTGATCGCGTGTCAATTCTGCGGAAAGTCTCAGACTTTTACGCGAGAAAATATCAGTCAAATTTTAGAAAATATTTAAATTTATATTTAAATTATTAATTATATTATTATGGAGCGTTGGGAGTTTTTAAAGCCGGACGGATTGCGTTTTGTCTGGGATGACGATTTATTTCCGCCGGGATTGGATACGTTTTTAATAGCGTCCATGCCGGAATTAAAATCCAATATGCGCGTATGCGATTTGGGAAGCGGGACGGGCTTATTAAGCGTGATTTTATTCCAGCGTCAGCCGGATATTTATATCACGGGCATAGAGATTCAGCCGGAAGCGGTAAAACTGGCGAATCAATGCGCGGAAGAAAATAAATTGCGAAATAGATTCTATACGATATGCGCGGATTTGAGAAATTTAAATTTAAATAATTTAAATAATATATCGCCGTTTGATTTAGTAATTACAAATCCGCCGTATTATCCCGCCGCCGGACGCGCTTCGCCGGAAAATATTAAGAAAAAAATCGCCCGCACGGAATATGGCTGTAATTTATTGGATTTAGTCAAGACCGCCGCGAAAATATTGCGGACAGGCGGGAAATTCTGTCTTGTCCACAAGCCGGAAAGATTGACGGATTTATTATATTATCTACGCGCAAACAATCTGGAGCCTAAACGCCTGCGCTTTGTGAATCAAAAGCCGGACGCCGCGCCGAGTTTAATTTTACTGGAAGCGCGGCGCGGCGGAAAACCGGGACTTTCCGTCGAAAAACCGTTGATTTTGTATCATTCAGACGGTTCGTATACGCCGGAATTAAATCAAATTTATTTTCGGGATTAAAAAATAAAATATAAAAATAATATAAAAATTTAAGATTTAATATATAAATGAATGATAAAATAATAAAAAGGGGCGTTATCATGAGCGGGATTTTATATTTAGTGGCGACGCCCATCGGGAATCTGGGCGATTTTTCCCCCCGCGCTGTCGATACGCTGAAAAACGCTGATTTTATCGCGGCGGAAGATACCCGCGTATCGGCGAAATTATTAAATTATTTCGGGATTCAAAAGCCTTTAATCAGCTATCACGAACACAATCACAAATCCGCCGGGGAGATAATTTTAAAACGCGTGTTAAACGGCGAAACCTGCGCTTTAGTCACGGACGCCGGAACGCCCGCCATATCCGATCCCGGAGAGGATTTAGTGAGATTATGCGCGGAAAATAATATTAATATTATCGCTGTTCCGGGCTGTTGCGCCGCGATTGACGCTTTAGCCGTCAGCGGAATGCCGACCGGCAGATTTACGTTTGAGGGATTTTTAAGCGTGAATAAGAAAAGCCGCCGCGAGCATTTAAATTCTTTACGCGACGAGACGCGAACCATGATTTTTCATGAGGCGCCGCACAAATTGCGCGCTACGCTGATTGATTTTCAAGAGATTTTCGGCCCGGATCGTCCAATCGCGCTTTGTCGGGAATTGACGAAAATCCACGAGGAAACTATACGGACGACAGTGGGGGAAGCTGTAAAATATTATCAGGAAAACGCGCCAAGGGGCGAATATGTGCTTGTATTGCGCGGCGCGGATGAGAATAATAAAAATAATTATAATAATCTCGAACAGGCTTTACGGGATGTTTTATCCCTGCGGGATGACGGAACGCGATTGAAAGACGCCGCCCGGCGTATCGCCGATGAAACGGGACTGCCCAAAAATACGCTCTATCAGGCGGCGTTGAAATATATCTCGCCGGATGATAAATAAAATTAAATAAAATAAAATAAATTAATATAATTAATAATTAATATTATTTAAAATGGGGTAATTCGATCATGAAAGACAGAGAAAAATATGCCCGGAGATTTACGGCGTTATTCTGCGCGCTGGCGGTTTTCATCTCTATCGCCGCTGACGCGTTGGCGTCATGGGCGCTGGGCGACGATGTCAGTCAATCTAATACAGTGATTCATCAGGAAACGCAATTATCCACGAATGTTTTCTGGAGTTCGTCCCAATGGGATTACCGCACGGAAAATTTTATTACATATCAGCCAAATCCCATGGTCGCGCCTGTCGTTCATTACGGCGATGTCACGACGGAAATGAGCAGTATGACAAGTACGGTTCGGGCGATGGAATCAAACGGCTATCGCGTCGTCGGCGGGATTAACGGCGATTTCTTTGAGATGGATACCGGCGTCCCCGTGGGTCTTGTCGTGACGGACGGCGTTATCCGAAGCAGTGACGGCGGCTTGTACGCTATCGGATTCCGGCGCGACGGAAGCGCGATGATTGGTCGGCCTGAATTGCAAATCAACGCCGATTTCGGCTATGATCTGGATTTTTTGCGCGTTCAGCGGCGTATCGACGCGATCAATAAAGTCCGGGAGGATTACGGCGGGATTTATTTATTTACTTATGATTTTAATCGTTCGCATTCCACAGGCAATTCCGAATGGGGCATTGACGCCGTATGTGATATAATCGACGGCAATTTAACTATCGGCGGCAATGTCAGACTGCGCGTCGTCAGCGTACAGGAAAAAGCGGGTTTGACTTACATGGGCTCTAATCAAATAGTCTTGTCCGTCAATAACAAATCCAACGAATGGTGGCTGGAAGCGTTGCGCAATCTGCCTGTCGGGAGTGAAATTAATATCAGCGTCACGGCGAAAAATCCCGAATGGAATAATATTTGGCAAGGTCTTGGCGCGTTATATAATCTCGTGGAGGACGGACACCGGGCGTCCGGGATTCCCGGAACGACGAACGATCCCAGAACCGCCGTCGGCGTCCGGCCTGACGGAAGCGTGATTTTTTACACGATTGACGGACGCAGAAGCGGGCATTCGATAGGTACGACGATGAATTCCGTCGCCGATAGATTGATAGAATTAGGCTGTACTTACGGCCTCTGTATGGACGGCGGCGGCTCTACCACGATTTCGGCGACTATGCCCGATTCAAATCAAGCGCGGGTAATTAATATGCCGTCGCAAAATACCGAACGCGCCGTATCGACGAAAATTTTATTAATTTCCTCAGGACAGCCCAGCGGGATTCTCGATCATTTTTATATCCGTCCTGAAAATAATTATTTGCTCGCCGGAAGCCGGACGGGATTTTATATCAACGCCGTGGACACGAATTATTTTCCCATTTATTTTGATTTCCTGTCCGCCGCCTATCCTGATTTCGCCGTATATTCCAGTGACGGAAATATATTGGAAAATAATATTTTGCAAACCCCCAAATGGGGCGGGGATATAAATATCACAGCCACAGGCGGCGGCGCGTCCGGCGGCGCGGGATACTTCCGGGCGCGTTATATCCGAATTATATTTAAATCCCGGCGACAGTATCAAATTAACCGCGTCCGCGACATGGGCGCACCAGAATTTAAAAGCCGATCAAACCGCGTTCGACTGGATCGCGGGCGTGGACGCCGCAACCGGCGTTTCCCTCGGCGAATTTTACGAAACCGGCGTTTTCACGGCCACTACGCCCGGCACGGGTTCTATAGCTATATCCGCCGGGGAAAAATATTTATATATTCCCGTCACGATTACGCGTCCGCCGTTGCGCGAACTGGAAAACTTTGAGACGCCTCCGGTCGGCTACGGCTCCGGGATTCAATTAGAACAGGCTATCGGCGGCGAGGAAGTCCAATTCGGACGCGCTTCCGGCGTCCTGCGCTATCAGACCGCCAACGGCGGCGAATGGCTTTACAGTCAGCCTTTGCCCGCTTTGACCGGATTCCATACCGGCGTCAGCGCGTGGATTATGGGCGACGGCTCCGGCAGTCAATTATATTTTATCGGCCTTGACGCTTCCGGCAATCGCGTTTATATGCCCGCCGTCCTGTCCGATTATACGGGCTGGCGTCAGGTTTATATCCCGCTCGGCTCCGGCGTCTCTCTTGCCGGGTATTCAATCACGCCGCAAGCGGGCGACGGATGGGCGAACAATCCCGACAACGCCGCCGACGCGACATCCGTTTTATATCTCGATCAAATTGTCGCCTCTTATCCCGGCTATTTCGACCATACGCCGCCGGAAATCAATTTAACTTACGCAAGCGGCGAAATCTGGGGGACTGTCCGCGACGATACGGACGGATTTTTAGATAAAAATAATATTAGCTTATCTTATAACGGCTATGAAATTTATAATTTCTATTACGAACCCGACCGCGGCTTCTTCTATTTCGCGCCGCCGGAATACGGTTACAATCCCACACGCGTTACAATTACAGCGAAAGACGCCTCCGGAAATCTCAATCGTGCTTCCGTTGACATCCCGTTTGAAAATTATAACGCCGGCGCGTTCAACGATATAGAAAATTATTGGGCGGCGGATTATATCAATTATTTATATAATCAAGCCATCGTCGAGCCTTATTCAGACGGCGGCTATCATCCCTATGACGCGATTACCCGTTTAGAATTTGCCGTCATGCTTGCCCGCGCTTCCAAACTCGAACAAAAAGATTATTCATATATTATTCTGCCTTACGCCGATTTAGATCAAATCCCTGTGACAGCCTATCCGGCTTTAAGAGCCTTATACGCCGAAAATATCATGCGCGGCACACAGGGCGACGACGGAAAATTATATTTACTGCCCAATAACAGCCTGACCCGCGCCCAAGCGTCCGCCATGATAGGCCGTTCCCAGAATCGCGGCTATCCCGCCGCCGAATTATCTTTCCCCGACGCGTATTTAATCCCCAATTACGCGGTCTCCCATATTCAAGTCATGGCGGCGCGTGAGATTTTACAGGGCTTCTCCGACGGCACATTCCGCCCACATGACCCAATCAGCCGCGGACAAATGGCGAAAATTTTATATTTCCTCGCGTAATCACGCAAATTATTTTTCTAATTATAATAATTAAAATATAATTATAAAATAAAAACGCCGGAACCGTCCTGATTTTTTCCGGTCAAGACAGCTTCGGCGTTTTTTTATTATATTTTTATTATATTTTTATTTCATATCTGAAATAATATTATCCACGGCGCGATCCACGGCAATCCCCAATTTCCGTATGCTCTTTCCGACCTGCGTTTTCATCGGGTCTTTCCCATATGGCATCATCGCGCCCGCCGCCGCGCCGGCTATCAGACCCGCTCCCATTCCCGCCAAAAATCCGACTGTCTTATTCAATTCCTTACCCCCGTTCTTACATATCCGTTTTTATATTTTTATTCTCTTCTCTATTCTATTTATAATATAACCCGTAAATTTGAAATTATACGCGATTTTAAATCCGCCTGAAATCGCAATTCAATTTTTTATTTTATTCCAATATTTACAATTTATTCATATTTCACGAAAATATTTACAATTTATTCACATTTCGCCCACACTTTCGCCATATTTATCCCGTATAATCCAAAATCAGCAAAGGGTTCTCCCAGCCCGATGCGTTTTCTCCCTCCTATTTTATTATATACACGCGACATATTAAGACAGGAACCGTCTCCGGTTCCTGTCCGCGTTTTTTTATCACAACAAATCCGCCAAATTCGACGCCATTTCTTCTTCCGGCGTCGCCTTTCTATCCTCCGTCTCCCCCATACGCCGCCGCGCTTCTTGAAGCAATCGCTCCGCCGCTTGGACAGACGCTTCGTCCACATCCATCCCCCGCGCCTTGCCGCTTTCACATTCTTTCAAATCCGACTGAATTTCCGCCATGACCGCCCGCACTTGATCCCGCGTTTTCGCCGCCGCTAATTTCCGCGCCAGTTTCGCGGCATTGATACCGACCGCGCCGCCCACACTTTCACTCTCATTTTCCGCGTCGTCCGTAAAATCCGCGTCCGCGTTCTGATTCTCCGTGAAATCCGCGTCCGCGTTTTCGTTGGACGCTTCCGGTAAATCCAAATCCGCGTTTAAACTTTCAGTAAACGCTGATTTTCCCGCCGCGCTGATTTCTACCGTGTCCCTTTTCGATATTCTGTCTCTTTGGGAGACGGCGCCCATATCCGCGTCCGCGCTTCGCGTATTTTCATAATTTTTATTATCTTGATTCAAATTATCAAAATTTTGATAAACTTTCCGATACGCGGCGTATCCTCCCATTTCTGAAATATTCATATTATACATATTATAACGCCCTTTCGTATAATATAAAATATAAAATATAATAAACAGGCGTAAAACTTGAATCGAATTTTAATAAGATTTTATTTTTTCTCGGCGCGTACAAGCCAGCGATCCGCGTCCCGCGCCGGGGGTTTGCCCGATAAATCGCCCGTGATTTGAATCCGCGTAAATCCAGCGTCAGACAGAAATTCCCGTAATTGCTCTTCACTCCATGCCCGTTCCTGATGTTCCTCAAATCGCCGATCCCATGCCCCGTCCGGTCTTTGGGAAAATAAATCCACTTGATAGACGCAAATTCCCGTTTTTTCCGTGAAAAACGTCCGCCAGACGCAAAATATATGATTCGATTCATCCATGTATATTTTTTTGTCCATGCGGCGCAGTTTACGCGGCGTGTTGACATCAAATAAAAACAATCCGCCGGGACGCAAAAATTGATAGACGCGCCGGAACGTCTCGCGCAAATCGGATTCTGAAATTAAATAATTTAACGCGTCCAGCGTTGATATAGCGGCGTCGACTTCCTGCCGCCCCAAATCCAGACGACTCATGGACTGCCGGACGAATAAAGGCGGGGAAAATCCCGGATACGCCGCCGCTTTTCCCATCGCTTCCGTCAGCATTTCCGACGACGCGTCCACGGCGATAACGCGATAGCCTTTACGCGATAACAGCCACGCGATTGTGCCTGTCCCACAGCCCAAATCTAAAATCGTTTTGAAACCGCGCCGCCGAAACTGTCTGATTAAAAAAGCGGCGCGTTTGTCATAATCGGCGTCCGTCATTAACGCGTCATAACTTTCAGATAAGGCGCCATAGGCCGTTATATCGCGTTTTGTATCGCTGTTATATTCGCGCCGTTTGAAACCGCGTTTGAGCCTGATTTTCAATTTTTTTATTTTATCATTTTTCGCGTGTTTTCGTTTTGATTCGCCTTTATAATAAAATTTACAAAATTTACGGGATTTATTTAATTTATTTAATTCCGCGTTTTTATTCTTTTCATGTTTTTCCGAGTTCTGATCGCTTGCGTTCACGTTCCTTCCCCCTTCGGGACAGCGGATTCCGCCGTCCGTATGCGATTTAAAATACGTTCGTAACCGCCTGAGCCATAATTTAAAGAACGGCTGACGCGGCTGACAGTCGCGCTGGACGCGCCTGTCCGCCGTAAAATCTCGTGATAAACCTGACCGTCGTGGAGCAGAGCCGCCACCTGAAAACGCTGTTCCATGGCGCGCAATTCCGAGACGGTGCATAAATCCTGAAAAAAATCGTAACAGTCCTGTTCGGTTTTTAATTGCAAAATAGCGCGGTACAGATCGTCTGTTTTCGCCTTTTTTCCGATTTTCGTCATAAAAACCGTCCTTTCCGAATGTAAAATCAAAACCCGGAAAGATTTTATCATATTTTCATAGAGATGTAAAGAATAGCTTTCGCGGCTTGATTTTTTCGGGAACGCTTTTATAATAATTATTATATTTATCCCGCGTTTATCCTGAATCAATATTTATATTTATAAAATTCATGAAATATTCACGAAATCAGGCTGAAAATAATATAAATAAAATCATATAAAAACAAAATCAAAAAGCGTCGAAATATCAAAATATAAAAATATAAAAAATATAAACGCAAGGGGGGAAAAATCAAATTATGCGATATAATCGAAAAATCCGGTCTTTCCGTACAAATATAAAATCGCCCATAAAATCGCCCGGATTTTCGCCGCGTTTTTTATTATATATTTTATTATTTATATTTTTTTCTATCTTCATCGCCTTTTTTATCGCCGGTTTCGCCTTATGGATTCAGCCGTTTGATTTTATGGATTTAATTTCCAGATTCACGGAAAAACCGGTCTTAATTTTTTTAAATCTTCTGCCGGTCTGGATAATTTTATTTATACTCGCGTTTTTATTCGGCAATCTTTTTTTCGCCGCGTCTTGCGTAAATTTGATTCTATCTATATTATCCGTCGCCAATCGTTTAAAAATCCAGATTCGGGATGAGCCGGTCTTTCCGCGTGATTTCACGCTTCTCAAAGAGGCGGGACGCGCCGCCAATGATTACGCGATTCAAATCCCGTGGGATATAATTTTTATAATTTTATTAACAAGCGCGTTGTTTTTGCTACTGGGCATGAAAATTTCCGCCTTTCCGACGTATTGGCGCGGTTGGAAAACGCGTATATTTTCCGTTATTTTATTTTCTGTCATTTTATTTATTTTAATTTTCACGCTTTTCCAGTCCGATCATATCTATAACGCGAATAGTCTTGACGTATCTATTCAGGAGCGTTTATCCGTCGTATTCAACGAAAACGGATTTATTTATAATTTCTTTCACCAGTTTACAAAATATCAGGTTGACCGCCCCGCCGGATACAGTCGGACGCGTGCTATGGAATTAGATAACGCGTTATTATATCAAGATAATAATTATAATAATTCAATTAACGCGCCGGAAGATAATTCCGTAAATAATTTAATTAAAAATAATCCCGCGCCGGTGAATATTGTTTTCGTCATGAACGAGGCCTTTTCCGATATTACCGACAATCCGGCTTTCGCTTTCACGCCGGATAATGACCCCTTGTCCAATCTCCACGCGATACAGGCGGACCCTCACGCGATTTCATTGCGCTGTGTCGTCCCCGGCTTCGCGGGCGGTACGGCGAATACGGAATTTGATGTCTGCACGGGCATACAGACCAACGCGCTGGGCGCGTCCACCACTTCCGCCATGCGAACCGTCAATCGCAATCTGGACAGCCTGTTTAGAATCTTCAATCAGGAAAACTATCAAACCGCGTTTTACCATCCCGGCGACGATTGGTTTTATAACCGTGAAAATGTCTATCACTGGTTCGGCGCGGAAAAAACTTTATTTATTGACGAAATGGACGCGCCGGAATATAAAGGCCGCTGGGTTACGGATTCTTATTTCGCGGGCGTAATCGAACGCGCTCTTGACGACGCTTTA
>CAJOFP010000045.1 GCA_905233795.1 uncultured Oscillibacter sp.
CTTGGCAACGCCGCGCCTGTATATTATTTGCCTGTTTTATTGATTTTATCGCTCTTGACAGGCATTTTAACCGGTTTCGTATCGGCTTTACTGTTCCGGGCTTTGCGTAATACCGGAATTTCGTCATTTGCGTTTGAGATATAAAATAAAATATAAAAAATATGAAAAACAGCGCGTAAAAAATAAAAATAAATAAACGGGAGGGAAATATTATGGGAAATTGGCCGGATAATAATAAAAAAATCAATGAAAAAGATGAAATTATTGTCCGTCAGATGGAAGTGATTCGATCTTTGACGGAAAACAATCTGCGCCGGGTCGGATCGGATTTCTGGGGAGCGGATTTTAATAAAAATAATAATAAAAATAATATTCCCGAATCCGGGAATATTACAAGCGATAAAAGCGATAAAGCCGAAAATAATAATAATCAAGCAAATCAAGTCAATCAGGAAAATGACGGACGAAATGAAACGAATGAAAAATCGGAGAATATTCCCGTCGAGAAAATAGAGGATTTACAGGCGGAATTAGATAATTTTATCGGTTTGGATGGCATTAAACAGGAAGTCAAGAGTTTGATTAATCTGGTAAAAGTCTATCAAATGCGGCGGGAGAATAATTTGTCCGCGCCGGATTTGTCGCTGCATATGGTTTTTACCGGCAATCCCGGCACCGGCAAGACGACAATCGCCCGTTTAATGTCCCGGATTTATCACAGTTTGGGGATTGTATCAAAAGGGCATTTAATCGAGACGGATCGCGGCGGACTGGTGGCGGGATACGTCGGACAAACGGCGATGAAAACCGGAAAAGTAATAGAATCCGCGATAGGCGGCGTGTTGTTTATCGACGAGGCGTACACGCTCAACGGACGCGGCGACAATGATTTCGGACAGGAAGCCATCGACACGCTTTTGAAAGCTATGGAAGACCGGCGCGGGGAATTTATTGTCATTGTCGCCGGATATGATGAATTAATGGATAGATTTATTCACTCTAATCCGGGTTTAGAGTCCAGATTTAATAGATTTTTACATTTTGATGATTATAATCTTGAAGAATTAATCGCTATTTTCAAAATGCGCTGTGAAAAAGAAAATTACACGCTTTCGGACAGCGCGGAAAAAGCGGTCCGGCGCAAGATTGAAATCGAGAACGGGCCGTCATTCGGGAACGCCAGAGGCGTGAGAAATTTATTTGAAAAAGCGTTGACGCGTCAGGCGAATCGGCTTGCCGGATTGGAATCCGTCACGCGGGAACAGTTAATGGAAATCACGGCGGAAGATATTGACGGCGATATTAATAATAATATTAATAATCAAGATAATAGCGAAGATATTAATAATATTAATCAAAATCAAGATAAAAGCGAAAATATAAATTAATTAAATTAAATAATAATTAAATAATATTATATAACGCGTCCATGACCTGCCAAAGCTGGGGAAATGGGCGCGTTAAATTCCAGATTCCGCCGCCCTGAAAATGATATGCGTTTATTAATTTTAATTTCGCGTCTAAACTGCGGGCGTCCTCAAACCAGACTTCATGCGTTAATCCGGCCTTATCTTGATAATAAAAAAACGGGGATTGCGCCGTTTCGTCATATTGAATCGCGGCTTGATATTCTATCGCAAGGCGGAACGCCTCTTGCGTCGAGATAGACCGGGCGCGGCTGACGCCTTGTATAAACGTGACGGCGTAATTTAACACGGCTTTCACGTTCGGCAACGGCGCGACGGCCATCGGCGGCCCATATGTATAACCCCATTCGTATGTCATTAATAAAACGGCGTCAACGGATTCGCCGATGAGTTGATAATTATGCGCTTCGTATAAAAGGCCTTTCTGATCTCTTGAAATTTTCGGCGCGAGCGCGGCCCATAAAAATTTCCGCCGCATACGCAGTCGCCCGCGCAGTTTATTTAAAAAATCCGCGTATTCCCGCGCTAAATTTCCGGGCAGATATTCAAAATCCACATCGACGCCCGCGAAATTTTTTTCTTCCGCGAGATTTAAAATATCCTGAATTAATCGCTCTTGTATATCCTGATTATTTAAAATCAAATCGCCTCTTGCCGTATTAAAACTCCCGTCCTCCGTAAGCGTGGAAATATGCAAGACGCTTTGCGTCCCACGCGCTTCCGCGACAGCGCGTAATAAATTGTCAGATAAATATAATAATCGCCCGTCCGCGCTGATGCCATAAGTAAACGGCGTCATATACGTCAAATACGGCGATTCGGCTTGCAATAAATTTATATCAATAAACGGGTACGCGTAGCCGTTGAATACAGCCGAGCCTAATTTATTTTCGTCTTGATATTCTATCACTAATATCTCTCCGGGACGCGCTGTTTCCATGCCGCCTAATGACCAGTTTCGACGCCATAATTCCCGGACGGTAATCCCGTAACGCGCCGCGATTTGATTGAAATTCTCGCCGTTTTGAACCGTGTGAACCTGCGCCGGAAATCGAATGACAAGCGTCTGACCAATCGCAAGCGCGTTATCAGATGTTGTTCCAGCGTCTCGCCGGGTTGGACAACATGAATCAGCATAAAAATATCCCGCCTCCGCGCAAAATATAAAATAAATAAATTATAATATTTAATTATATTTATAATTTATTTATTTTATGCCGGATACGGGATTTATAAATTATAATAATTAAAGCGGCGACGGGGCCGGACATTGCCACGCGGGCAGCGTCATGCGGGCGTTGTGATCGTCGTATTCAAACGCGCAGTAATCAAACGCGTTAATGACAGTCGTATTGCCATAGAAAGAACGCTGGGGGACTTTCATTCCGTAATTTTTATGAATATGCCCGTGTATAAAATATTTCGGGCGGTATAGATCCATTAAATCTAAAAAGCATGAAAATCCCCTGTGCGACAGCGAATCCATATCATTTAAATGTCTCGCGGGCGCGTGGGTCAATAAAATATCAAATCCCCGATTCCACCAGAGGCGCGGCCATAAACGTCTGACCCGGCGGCGCATTTGGCGTTCCGTGTACATATTTTCGCCGTCGCGGTATTTATACGAACCGCCAAGGCCTAAAATTCGCAATCCGTTTTCACAGCGATAAATTTTGTCCTCCACACAGATACAGCCGCCCGGCGGGTCTTGCGCGTAACTGTCATCGTGATTTCCCCGGACGTATAGCACCGGACAGGGCGCGAGCGTGGCCAAAAATTCAAGATATTCCTGACGCAAATCCCCGCAGGCAAGAATCAAATCAAATCCGGCTAATTTTCCGGGCGTGTAATAATCATAATAATATGGGGATTCAATATCCGCCACCGCCAAAATCCTCATGGATTTAGATTCTCCTCCCGCGATTTATTATTATTTAAATCTTGCCGCGCCGTTTCGCTTACGCGTTCCGGCGTTTTTTTATCCGCGTTTTCCCTCGCGTGTCCGACGCCGACTATATCAACCGTCGCTTTGCCGGTTTCATCCAGTTCCGTATAGACGGGAATTTCCCCGACGATATTTTCATTTAACCAGTCCATTGAGATAATAAATTCCGGGTCTGTAATATGTTCTTCCACAAGACGCCCGTTCTGCGCGTACAAAGGCCCCCGGAACGGATCGCAAAAGCCGGAACAAATACTGTCCCGCAATAAATCCGCCAATCGGCGCGTACTGTCGGGCAGTTTTTCCGAGCATTTCAATTCCACAACGCCCGCCGACATACCCCAGTAATAATTTAACGCCTTGCCGCTTTCCGTATAGGCCGTATCAAATGATCTGTTGCGAATCTGTTTGATTAAACTTTCATAATATCTTCCCCATCTCCATTGGGGCGTGGCTAAATTCACATATTCGCCGTCGAATATTAGCGACAATCCAAACGTGTTATTGGCAGGATTGCCCAGACTTGCCAAATCCTGTGAAGATATTAATCGAATGCCCCGGTCTGTCAATCTCTTCGTGGCGACCGCTACGCCGTCCTGTCCGCAATCAATACAGGCCGACGACCATTCTAAATATACTCTGGCGCGGGGATTTGTCATTTGCACGCCCAGCGCGAAAGCGTTAATCCCGGCCACCTGTCCGAAAATCGGATAATCGCATAAATAACCGATGGAATCGCCGCCCGCCAATGTCCCGGCAATCGCGCCGCTGATAAATTTCGCCTCATACATACGGGCATAATATGTCCTGATATAACGATGCGGCGTATTTAACGAACAATTTAAAATTTTAATTTCCGGGTGTTCGACGGCTACCCGCAAACTCGCCGGTAATAAGCGCGGCGACGTGGTAAATATAATACTATTTCCGTCCGCGATCGCCTGTTCGAGAATTTCCTCAGGAGTATAATTTTTATTATTAAACGCGTCAAAATAAGCTGTCGTCTCTAATTCTTTACCGTCCTGATTAAAAAATTCCTCCACATGACGCCGCCCCAGTTCATGACCATATGTCCAACCGGAAATCTCCGGGTTTTTATCGTGTACAAACGCCGCTTTTAATATCTTTCCGCCGATTTTCGGCAGAACTTTTGATAATATTTTCTGATCGATTTTTTGATTTTCTTGCGGATTTAATTGAATATCAATCGTCGGTTCTTCCTGCTGTAAAATAATCTCTTCCCAGACTTTCGCCACGGATTTTTTAATATCGCTCTCGCTCCGGCCTTTCAAATCCTGATAGCCGTATACCTGCAAATACGCCAATAACGCGTCGCCGACCGTCGAATTTAATTTTTTGCCGCCGTTCGCGTAATACGCCTGTCGAAAATAATAATAAATCGTCCCGAATTTACGCTGTTCCTCTTGCGTCCATGATTCGCCCGGCGTCTTGCCGATAATCTTTTGCAATTTATGATAACTCTCCGGGCGCGAAAATTCTATAAAATTCACATGGCTGTAACGATAAAAATCCACAAAAGCGTAATACGCCTCAATTTCGCGTGAACCGTTGCGGACCGGTAAAATACGCGTCACGCGGGCCGGAATCGACGCCGCGTTAAAATATTTTAATACGCTTGCGCGTTTGTTTCCCTCTTCGACATAGAATCTATTTAAATATTCAAAAGCCGTGATAGAATCTCGAATGCCTTCTTCCAAATGCGCCTCGCATAAACGCTGCCATTTCTGCGCAAATTCCGTATGTTCGTCTAATAACGGCATAAAATTTCTGGCGAACGCTCTTGTCCGTCCGCACGTTTTAGACCCGACAATTAATTCCGTTGGGACTTGCACAATCCCCAAGTCAATTCCATGCACAAGCTGTTCCGGCGGGAGAATCTCATCCAGCCGGGGCAAATACGGATGTTCGCCTCTCATGACGCAAGCTCTAAATTCTTTTTGCGCCTTTTTTTTCGCGTCTCTGTAATATTCTTCCGGCATGGAATCCACACCCCTTTTCGATATTATTTCCTATATATTTTTACTTAATATAATATTTATTTAATATATTATTTAATATATTATTTAATATATCATATGGAAAGTCCGGCGGCAAGGACGGAAATTATATTATATTTTTATAATATATTTATAAATATAATTTATATAATAAAAAATTTATATAATAAAAATCCCCCGCCCCGTAAATCGGGACGGGGGTCCGACCGGTATCCAAAATCAGAAATCAATCAAAAATCGAAAATCAAATTGGAAACGGGCGGCGAATCAGAGACTATTAAAAATCATACGACTTGCAGACCGGCGCGGAATTGTCCGCGGAAGTCTTGTCGAACCAGATCAGGTTATTGCTGGTGGCTTTGTCGAATAACTGAATCAGTCCCGGCTGGGTGGTAAATTGAATCGTATCGCCCATCTTGAGATCCTGTTTGAGATCAACCGTCGGAACGACCATGACGACTTCGTCGTCGTTACTGCTGGCGTGGACGTGAACTTCACTGCCGAGCATTTCCGACACGCTGATTGTCGCCGATAAATCGCCCTTGCCGACGCTGATATGAGACGGACGAATGCCCGCGACAATATCCGTCGCCTGCTGATTGTTTTGTTTGAGCGCTTTCTGCTGGAAGTCATCGAGTTTAAACTTCACGCCGCGAATTTCCGCGTAATATACGCCGCCCTCCACAAGCAGTTTGCAGTTATCAAAGAAATTCATGACCGGCATTCCGATAAAGCCCGCGACAAACAGATTCACCGGTTTATTAAATAACTCCTGCGGGGTGCCGATTTGATTGACATAGCCGTCTTTCATGATTACAATGCGATCGCCCAAAGTCATGGCTTCAGTCTGGTCGTGCGTGACATACATGAAAGTCGTGTTAATCCGCTGGCGCAATTTAATAATTTCGGCGCGCATCTGGTTACGCAATTTAGCGTCCAAGTTGGACAGAGGTTCGTCCATGAGCAGGACTTTCGGTTCGCGCACGATAGCGCGTCCGATGGCGACGCGCTGACGCTGACCGCCGGATAACGCTTTCGGTTTACGATCCAGATATTGCGTAATGCCCAGAATTTCCGCCGCCTCATCGACTTTCTTTTTAATCTCGTCTTTGGGCAATTTCTTGAGTTTCAGCGCGAAGCCGATGTTATCCCGCACGGTCATATGCGGATACAGGGCGTAGTTCTGGAATACCATCGCAATATCGCGGTCTTTCGGCGCCACGTCGTTGCACAGGCGATCCCCGATATACAATTCGCCCTCGGAAATATCTTCCAGACCGGCGACCATACGGAGCGTCGTGGACTTGCCGCAGCCGGACGGACCGACTAAAACAATAAATTCCTTGTCCTTGATCTCCAAATTGACATCGTGGACAGCCGTCACCTTGTTGTCGTAGATTTTCTTGAGTCCCTTAATCGTCACACTTGCCATCGCTTCCGGCCCTGACGCAAACGCCTCCGCGAATTGCGTCTCGAACTTACGCGCTTTATCGTAAGCCCATTACGACAGGTCTCCACACTGCCGCACCGCGAGCCTCACGGATGTTTTTTGACCTCCTTTTTGGATGTACGCCGCCCATATTGTGGAGTGGACGGTCGCCATAGGGATAATTTATATCAAGGGGAATTTCCCCCGGATACCGGGATTAATTTGATTCTTAATCGTGATAATCACTCATAAAATCCTCGTCATCTTCATCATGATTAAAGTCCGCGAAAAATCTGTTTCGATTGGCTTGCAAGTCCTCCATTTTTTGAGCCATAAACAGACACAAAAGATCATAAATTGGTTTTTGCGTCCCTACTTGATCCAATCTGCCGAATTGAAGACGATCAGTATAATAATTAATCAATGACTGTTCTTCCGTTTGGTCCGCCGCGAATAGAAAAACATATTCATAACCGACAATTTCTCTTAATTGAATCAAAATAGGAGCGATTTTGTCCCAAAATAAAACGCTTCCGACAGAATGTATAATATTATATCGCTTCTGATATTCCCGCCACATTTCGGAGAACGCGTCGTTCTTACAAAACTGCGCAATTTCAATGCCGCCAAAATTACGGCTGACATGACCGATATTTATATTATTCTCAAATTTTGCGTCTTGTTTTACACGTTCAAGAGAAGATTGGAGTTCGCTCTTAGCGTTGGATATTTTTGATATTAATTCTTCCATATCCTCAAATGAGACATCGCCATCTTTTTCCATCAAAAAATTCATGATGTCTTCCATCACGGCTTCATCGTTAAAATCCGGATGTTCGAGAAACATCTTAAAATGTTCGGAACGCTGTACAGCCTTGTCAAGCGGTTCAAATAACGCGCCGCACCGGAGAGAAAAATACAACGCTATTTTTCCCTCCGATGATTTTACCAAATAATAGGCTGTGCGTTTCGATTCATCTTCATCCCATGCCATTTTTTGAAGATGTTTTACAAGACTGTTTCCTTTTTGATTTTGAAATCCGCGGATTAAATCTTGATTCGCCGGATTTTTTGTCAGACGTTCGCAGGTAAAACTATCTAAAAAACCGCGCTGTTCATCGGTAATCTTACTCATTGCAATGCCTCAACGGAATTTACGGGGATAGGGATAAATCATGTTGAGCTTTTCGCGTCTGTCCCGGATTCTCTTCGCGTCAACGCGAATATCTTCCAGTTTCATAGGGCGGCTTCCGCTTTCTCCCTCAGGGATTCCGTCCCGCGACTGTTGCCATGAATATTCGCCATGTGTCAACCAGCTCAGACTCCAAGAATCCCTGCCCGCGTATTTATCGAAAACCGCGTCAATAATTTTCAGCGTTTTTTCGTCCATATCGGAGGGATTGGAAAACGTGTCGTCTTTAAACATT
>CAJOFP010000046.1 GCA_905233795.1 uncultured Oscillibacter sp.
TATTGATAATTTTATTGATTCGTGTAGGCGTATTGGCGTTTTTTCAGGGTCGTGAGGTTTTAATATATATCCGGGCGGGCGTATTCAAATTTCAGGTATGGCCCCGACGCGTTGAGACGCCGGATGATAAGAAAAAGAAGAAAAAACGTGATAATAAAAAAGCGAGGAAAAAGAAAAAATCGGATAAAAAAGAAAAAGAATTAATCAGGCCGGATATTTCGATGATTTTAGACGCGGTGAAGTCTCTGCCCGGTTCTATATTGAAAATGCTGGTATATACGGCGCGGGGGATAAAAATCCAGCCGCTAAATTTAAATATTATTTTCGGCGGCGCGGACGATCCGGCGGAGGCGGCGCGATTGTGCGGGGATACGCTGGCGGCGGTATGGACGGTCATGCCGGTTCTGGAACGATGGATGATCATACCGGAGCCGGATATAAATATAAGCGCGGATTTTGACGAGGTTGACACGCGGATTCAGGGAGAAGTCGGCGCGGGATTTAGAATCGGGCGATTATTATTCGCGGCGATTCCGGTTATATGGGTCGTTATCCGGCTGTTGATAAAACTATCCGGGGCGAATAAGCGAAATAATAATCAAGATAAATCCGGGACGGATAATCCGGCGGACAATCAGGAAGATAATGGGGATGGTGAATGATGGCGGATGAAAGAAGAATCGGGAATCGCAATTCGCTGGACGCGCTCATGCGTTCGATGTTGGAACGGACGCGGGAGATGGCGGATGTCAACACGATTGTAGGCAGTCCGATTGAGACGGCGGACGGCGTGACGCTGATTCCGGTATCGAAATTAAATTTCGGATTCGCAAGCGGCGGCGGCAATTACGGTAAAAATACAAAAGACGGATTCGCGGGCGGCGGCGCGGCCAGCGTGAAAATTGAACCGGTGGCTTTTTTAATTGTCCGGGACGGCATGACGCGTATGTTGCCGGTTAGTATGGCGCCTATGAGCCCTGTGGATCGCGTTGTGGATATGGCGCCGGATGTACTCTCAAAAGTAGGGGATTTTTTCTCGGATCAGAAAGAGAAGCGAAAAGAGCGGGAAGAAAAAGCGAATGAAAATGAAATTGATTATGAAGTCCCGGAAGAGTAGAAATAAAATGATAGATGATAAAAAATAATTATAAAAATATAAAAAACAGGAAAAATAGAGGGATATAAAAATAAGATATAAAATATAAAAATTTGGATAATTGAGGATTTTTAAAGAAAAATGAGAATAAAAATAGATAATTTTGAAAAAAGGAGCATGAAAAAAGTGAAAAGACGGTTTGTTTTGTGTCTGGCCCTGATTTTGCTGTTCAGCGGCGTGACGGTTCCGAAAGGCGCGGCGGTGGAGACGTCGGCGGCGTGCGCGATTTTAGTGGACGCCACCAGCGGCGATGTTTTGTATGAAAAGAACGCCGATCAAAAGATGTTAATCGCCAGTACGACGAAGATCATGACGGCGTTGGTCGCGCTGTGGTACGGCGAACTTTCGGATATTGTCACGGTCAGCAGACGCGCCGCGAATACGATTGGATCTTCGATGTATTTAAAAGCCGGCGAGAGATTAACGCTGGAAGCGTTGTTATACGGGCTTTTGTTATCGTCGGGGAACGACGCGGGCGTCGCTATCGCGGAACACGTCGGCGGCGGCAGTGAAGCGGTATTCGTACAGCATATGAACGAAACGGCGCGGGCCTTGGGCATGACAAATTCGTCTTTCGCTAATCCGCATGGATTGGATGATAAAAATAATTACTCGACGGCGCGGGACATGGCGAAACTCGCCAACGTCGCCTTGGGGAATCCGGTTTTCCGGCGCATGGTGTCTACTAAGACGATTAAAATCGGCAATCGCAGTTTGACGAATCATAATAAATTATTAGGCGCTTTAGAAGGCTGTATCGGCGTGAAAAACGGCTATACGAAAGCGGCGGGCCGGACGCTTGTCACTTGCGTGGAGCGTTACGGGCGGCGTTTGATTGTCGTGACGATTAAAGACGGCAATGATTATAATGATCACAGGGCGTTATATGATTATGGATTCTCAATCGCGCCGAAACGCTGTATTTGCGCGGGCGGGTCTTACTTGGGCGAAGTCCCTGTATCGGGCGCGGAAAAAGGATATTTCCCGTTGATGGCGGGCGATGAGCTTTATTTCAGCGTCCCTGAGGGGGAGCCTGTGGCGATGCGGCTGGAATTATACGGCGATTTATACGCGCCTATTTCCGTGGGGACGCCGGTTGGCGTCGCGGTTTACAGTTGGAACGGCGTCGAGATCGGACGCGTCCCGGCTGTGATGGCCGAAGAAGTGCGGGAAGAGATTTACGGCCCGGAGGGCGTCACGATTTGGAGTTTGTACGGCCCGGAGGGTATCCCGGCCGGCGCGGCATGGTAAGCGCGCAATAGCGTGAAACAGCGCGGTTTAGCGTAAAATAGTATAAAATAGCGTAAAATAAAGGACAAGCGGGACGCGGGATAATAAATTTTAAATTTTAATTTTATTTATATTTATTATCCCGCCCCGCGTGACGGGTGGATTAAAATAAATAATTAATATGGAACAAAGGATTCAGAAATTTTTCGCGGGATTCTGTTCCCGCCGGACGGCGGACGCGTATATCGCCGCCGGACGCGTGACGGTGAACGGCGTCACGGCGATTCCGGGACAGAAAGCCGATTTGGAGAAAGATATAATTTTGCTGGACGGCAAAGCGATTCCCGGAATAGATCAAGACAATCAGGATAAAATGATATATTTAATGTTAAATAAGCCTCGCGGTTATGTCACGACAATGTCGGACGAGCGCGGGCGGCGGACGGTCTTGGAATTGATTAAAACACGAACGACGGCGATTTGACCCGGCGGCTGACACATCCGTCATCGGAGATTGAAAAAGCCTATGAAGTGACGGTGACAGGCGCGGATGAAAACACGGCGGCGCGTCTGGCGGATATAAAAGATTTAGACGGCAAAAAAATACGTCCGGCGCGGGTAAAATTTCTCCGGCATGAGACGCGTATAAGACGGGATAAAGAGAATAAAAATCAGGAAAAGAAAGAGATTTTAAGCGTATTTTTAATGATTATTCACGAGGGAAAAAATCGTCAGGTGCGGCGGATGTGCGAACAGTGCGGCTGTGGCGTGGCGCGTTTGCGCCGTATTCGGGAAGGTAATTTAAAACTGGGAAATTTAAAGCGCGGCGAATGGCGTTATTTGACGCCGGAGGAAATCGCGGCGTTGCGGGGAGAATAAAAATAAATAAATTAAAAATATAATATATATAATAAATAAAATAATTATAATTATTTTAATAAAATTGGGGGGAATAAAAATGGCGCGGCGCGTTCTGGTAATCGGCGGCGGCGCGGCGGGTATGATGGCGGCGATCACGGCGGCGGAACAAGGCGCGCATGTGATTGTATTGGAGCCCAATGAGAGACTGGGAAAAAAATTAAATATCACGGGAAAAGGACGATGTAATTTAACAAATCGGACGGATTTAAATAATATACTGGCGCATACGCCAAGAAACGGGAAATTTTTATACAGCGCGCTTTCCGGATTCGGGCCGGAAGATGTGATTGCGTTTTTTGAGGGATTGGGCGTAAAATTAAAGACGGAGCGCGGTAATCGGGTGTTTCCGGTTTCGGATCGGGCGTTTGATATAAGCGCGGCGCTGGAACGGCGCATGAAAGTTTTAAAAGTAAATTGGATTCAGGATCGGGCCGTAAATATTATAGCGGATGATATAGATATAATAGATAAAATTGATAAAATAGAAAAGAAAGAAAAATTTTCGCGTTATGTGACCGGCGTACAGGGTGAAAATAAATTTTATGCGGCGGACGCGGTTATATTGGCGACGGGCGGCGTGTCGTATCCCGCCACAGGGTCAACCGGGGAGGGGCATTACATGGCGCGGAAACTGGGTCATGAAATCACGCCGTTGTCCGGTTCGCTTGTGCCGTTATGCGAAAAAGGGAATACCTGCGCCCGTATGCAGGGATTAAGTTTAAGAAATATAAATTTAATCGCGTGGGAGACGCGTGACGGGAAAAATATAAAAAAAATATTTGAGGGTTTCGGAGAATTATTATTTACGCATTTTGGGGTCAGCGGGCCGTTGATTTTGACGGCTTCGGCCTATATGAATGATTTTGAGAAAAATATATATAAACTGGAAATTGATTTAAAACCCGCTTTGGATGAGGCGGAATTGGACAGGCGTTTGATCGCGGATTTTAAAAAATACGCGAATCGGGATTATTTAAACGCGCTGGATGATTTACTGCCGAAAAAATTAATCCCGGTATTTGTTGAAATCAGCGGCATTCCGGAGGATTTAAAAATGCGTGATTTGACGCGGATACAAAGGCGTAAAATTCTGGAATTATGCAAGCGATTTGAAATAATCATCGCGGGACCGCGTCCGATTACGGAAGCGGTCGTAACGCGGGGCGGGGTTCGCGTATCGGAATTGAATCCGGCGACGATGGAATCAAGATTGATTAAAAATTTATATATGGCGGGCGAGATCATCGACGTGGACGCCCGCACGGGCGGATTTAATTTACAGATCGCGTGGAGTACGGGCCGGACGGCGGGAATCGCGGCGGCGCGGGAAAAATAAAATAATAATAAAAATAATAAAATAGCGGGGAGGGAAAATCTTGAAAAATCTGAAAGAAAACAAGCGCGTCAGTATTGCGATTGACGGCCCGTCGGGAGCGGGCAAAACGTCAATGGCGCGGAAAATAGCTGAAAAATTGGGTTTTTTATATGTCGATACGGGCGCGATTTATCGGACTGTCGCGTTACGCGTGTTAAATTCCGGCGTCGATCCGGCGGACGGCGCGGCGGTCACGGCGTTGTTGCCGGAAATTCAGGTGAAACCGGTTTATGAGGCGGACGGCGTCCAGCATATGTATTTAAATCAAAAAGACGTGACGGATGAAATACGGACGCCGGAAGTGTCAATGGCGGCGTCGCGTGTGGCGGCCTATCCGGGCGTGCGGGTGTTTTTACTGGAAACGCAAAGAAAAATGGCGAAAGAATATAATGTCGTGATGGATGGGCGCGATATTGGAACTGTGGTTCTGCCGGACGCGGATGTGAAAATTTTTCTGACGGCGTCGGCGGAAGAGCGGGCATGGCGGCGGACGTTGCAATTAGATCAGGAGGGAATGCCGCGGCCTTATTCTGAAGTTCTGGATGATTTACGCAAGCGGGATTATAATGACTCGCATCGCGCCGTGGCGCCGCTTCGTCAGGCGGATGACGCGATTTTACTGGATACGACGCATATGACGTTTTCGGAAAGCGAAACGGCGTTATATAAAATTATATGGGAAAAAACGGGCGTCGGGGAGCCGCCGGAGGATGAGAAACCCGGCGCGGAATATGAGCCGATTTTCCGGGACGGCGTAAATTTAGAAAATATAAATAAAAATATAAATTTAGATATAAACGCGCAAGAATCAAAAGAGAACGGGGAGGAAACATGAAGCCGATGAAACCCACTGGCGGATGGTATGTAGTCGCGTGGTTTTTACTGGGAATTTATTTAAGAATCGTACACCCCGTAAAAGTGGAAGGCGCGGAGGGACTGCCAAGGCACAGCGTTTTGCTCTGTCCGAATCACGCAAGCAACTGGGACCCGCTGATTATCGCCACGCGTCTGCCGGTAAATTATAGATTACACGCGATGGCGAAAAAAGAATTATTTGAAAATCCGGTTTTAGGATGGATTTTAAAAAAATTAGGCGTATTCCCGGTGAATCGGGAGGGCGCGGATATAAAAGCCGTGAAAACGGCGATGGAAGTATTAAAAAACGGCGATAATTTATTAATTTTCCCGGAGGGAACGGTAATAAAAAACGGGATCGGATATGTGGACGGACTGCCGGCCCATGCCAAAAGCGGCGCGGCGTCGATCGGAATCAGAACCGGGGCGATTTTAATTCCCGTGTTCGTGGACGGACCAAAAAAACCGTTTCACTGTACGCGTCTGATTTTCGGGACGCCTTATACGCCGAAAATCACGGGCCGGAAAGGTACGCCGGAGGAAACGCAGCGCGCCGCCGATGAGTTATTGGCCGAGGCTTACGCGCTGGGCGGACAGCGCGTCGGCGGGACGCCGCTTTAAAATATAAAAAATATAAAATAAAAAATAATATTATTTTTTATTTTATATTTTTTAATAAATAATAAAATATATAAATTAAATAAATAAATTATATATAATTATTATAATAATTAAGGGGATAATCGGGCATATTATGAAAGTAATTCTGGCGGAGAGCGCGGGTTTTTGTTATGGCGTGCGCCGCGCCGTGGAACTGGCCGAAAAAACGGCGAAAGAAAATCAGGGCTGTTATTTACTCGGCGATTTGATTCACAATGCCCGTGTGATCGCGGACTTGGAAACTCTGGGAGCGCGAAAAGTTAATAATTTTAATAATTTTAACTGGAAATCCGGAGATATTGTGATAATCAGATCACACGGGGAGCGAAAAGATATATTAGAAAATTTAACGCGTCAGGGCGTGAAACGCGTGGACGCGACCTGTCCGAACGTCCGGCGGATTCAGGTATTGGCGGCGGACGCGGAACGGGACGGACGCCAGCCGGTTATGATCGGCGATCCGGAGCATCCGGAAGTCCAGAGCGTGGCGAGCCGGTGCGAAAATTTATTGATTTTTCAGGGGCCGGATGAGATAAAAAAATATCTGGACGCCGGAAATTTATTTGAAAAACCCGTCACGGTCATGGCGCAGACGACCTGCGTTCGGGAAATTTTTGAAAATTCTTTAAAAGTTATAAAAAAACAGTGTACAAATCTGAAAAATTTTGATACAATATGTAACGCTACGCGGAGGCGTCAGACGGAGGCGGCGGAAATCGCGGCGAAATCTGATGTCATGGTCGTGGCGGGCGATCCCAAAAGCGCCAATACCCGGCATTTGACGGAAATCTGCCGGGGGATTTGTCCCCGCGTTTATCAAATCGAAAGCGCGGACGAGCTGTCCCCGGAGATGTTCGCAAATTGCGAAACGGCGGGATTGACGGCGGGAGCTTCCACGCCCGCGGGCATTATTAAGGAGGTATATGCGGTAATGAGCGAAGAAATCAAAGCGGCGGAAGAAGAAAAAATCACGGCGGAACCGGTGAACGAAGAGGAAACGGCCAGCCCGGCGGAGGCGTCGGAAGAAGCGGCGACGGAAGAAACGGCGGCGGACGCGCCCGAAGAGGCGGCCAATCCGGACGCGCCGAAAGCCCCGGCGGGCGAAGAATCGTCCAACGAGGAACTGGAAGAATATTTAAGTCATTTTAAGACTTTAAATACAGGCGAAAAGGTCACCGGCATTGTCAGAGCCATCACGCCCACGGAAGTGGAAGTCGATGTGCACGCGAAACAGACGGCTTACATCAAGTTCAGCGAGCTGAGCGAAGATCCCGCCGCCAATCCCGAAGATATTGTGAAAATCGGCGATGAAATCGAAGCCTATGTCATCCGCGTGAATGACGTGGACGGATTCGCCGAACTGTCCAAAAAGCGTCTGGACGCCCAGAGAAAATGGGAAGAAGTCGAACGCGCCGTCGAGGACAAGTCCGTCAAAGAAGGCGTCGTGACGGAAGAGAATAAAGGCGGCGTCGTGGTGTCCGTGGACGGAATCCGCGTATTTGTCCCGGCTTCTCAGAGCGGCAAGCCCCGCGGCGCGGATCTGTCCGCCATGCGCGGCGAGAAAGTCCGTCTGCGTATCACGGAATTTAACCGCGCCCGCCGCCGCGTCGTCGGGTCGATTCGATCCGTCTTAGACGAGGAACGCCGCGCCGCCCAAGATGAGGTCTGGGCCAATATCGAGGCCGGGAAACGCTACACCGGCACGGTCAAGTCCATGACTTCCTACGGCGTATTCGTGGACATCGGCGGCGTGGACGGCATGGTTCACATCTCCGAATTGAGCTGGTCCCGGATCAAAGACCCCAAAGAAGTCTGCAAAATCGGCGATACGCTTGAAGTTTACGTCATTTCTTATGATCCTGAACGGCGTAAAATCTCGCTGGGCGTGAAAGATCATAATCGCAATCCGTGGAGCGATTTCACGGAAAATTACGGCGTCGGCGATGTCGCCAAAGTCCGTATCGTGAAAATCATGCCGTTCGGCGCGTTCGCCGAAGTCGTTCCCGGCGTGGACGGCCTGATTCATATTTCACAGATCGCCGATCACCGCGTCGAAAAGCCCGATGATATTTTGGCCGAGGGCGATTACGTCTACGCGAAAATCACGGCCATCGACGAAGAACGCCAGAAAATCTCCCTGTCCATGCGCGCCGTGCCCGCCGGATACGCCGAGGACGGCGAACAGGCTTACGAGGAAGAGGAAAATTAAAATTATAATTTAATTTTATTTTTATTAAAAATAATTCAATTATAATTTTAAAATCTCCAGAAATAAAAAACAGCTTCCCATTTTCGGGAGGCTGTTTTTTTATAATTATTTAATTTTTTCTTAATATTTTTTTAATATCTCAAGCGATTTCAATTAACATTTTTATATTATCTTAATTCCCGTGCAAGAGGCAGCTTCTTTTTCATCTAATCTTCCTACC
>CAJOFP010000047.1 GCA_905233795.1 uncultured Oscillibacter sp.
CTAAAATAATAATCAAGCCTAACAAGCCCAGCATCATGACTTTTGTGACGCGTTCCAAACCTGTTTGAAGTCCGAAACTGCATACTAAAAAGCCGCCTATGACAGTCAACGCCATCCATAAAGACATTTCGCCGGGAGACGCCAGCATAGATGCAAATATGCCGTCCACGGCGTCGGGCGCGATTCCGTCGAAACCGCCGGACGCGAATTTGATAAAATATCCCAACATCCAGCCTGAAACCGTCGTGTAATACATCATGAGCAAGACACAGCCGAGAAAACACGTCCAGCCGTGCAAATGCCATTTTGTGCCTTGCGGCTCCAGCGCTTTGAATCCTAACAAGGCGCTTTTCCCGCTTGCGCGTCCGACCGCCAATTCCATTGTAAAAACCGGTATACCCATCATCGCCAGAAATAAGAGATAAAATAACACGAATACGCCGCCGCCGTTTTCGCCGGTCACATAGGGAAAACGCCATACGTTGCCGATTCCGATCGCGCATCCGGCGCTGACCAATAAAAATCCCAGCCGGGAGCGGAAATTTTCACGCGTTGTCATTTTTTACTTTCTCCTTGCGTTTTGCGATTAATTTATAAATTTAATTTTTTTGATTTTTTTAATTTTTGCGATAATTTTGCGATAAACGCGATAAATTTTATATTAAATTTATATTATATGCCAAGATATATTTTTGTCAATCCCACACGGCGTTTCCGGCATGATTGATTTATTATAAATTATTTAAATTATTATAAAAACCCCCGTCGCGGTTCGGGCGGCGGGGGCGTTTATTTTGATTCGCGTTACGCGGCGGATAAATTAATATAAATTAATATAAATTAATATATTATCCGCGGGCGTGGGCGATAGCGGCCTGCGCGGCGGCAAGACGGGCAATCGGCACCCGGAACGGAGAACAGGAAACGTAATCCAGATCAATCCGGTGGCAGAACTCAATGGACGACGGATCGCCGCCGTGTTCGCCGCAGACGCCCATATGAATCTTGGGATTCGCGTCGCGTCCCAGCCGGACAGCCGTCTGAATTAATTTGCCTACGCCGTCCTGATCCAGACGGGCGAACGGGTCAAACTCGTAGATTTTATTTTCGTAATAAGACGGCAGGAATTTTCCGGCGTCGTCGCGGGAGAATCCCAGCGTCATTTGGGTCAGATCGTTTGTGCCGAACGAGAAGAAATCGGCTTCTTTGGCGATTTCGTCAGCCGTCAGCGCGGCGCGGGGGACTTCAATCATCGTGCCCACGCGATAGCGCAAGTCAGAACCGGCCTGTTTAATTAACTCGTCGGCGGTCTTGCAGACAACGTCTTTGACGTATTTTAACTCTTTTACGTTGCCGACCAGCGGAATCATGATTTCCGGAACCATGCTCCACGCGGGATGGCGTTCGTGTACGGCTAACGCGGCTTTGATAACGGCGCGGGTCTGCATGGCGGCTATTTCGGGATAGGTAATCGCCAGACGACAGCCGCGATGTCCCATCATGGGGTTGAACTCATGCAAACCGGCGATAACGGCTTTAATATCTTCCACGCTTTCGCCCATGTCGTCGGCCATGAATTTAATTTCTTCCTCATCCGTCGGGACAAATTCATGCAACGGCGGATCCAAGAACCGGATTGTAACGGAGTGATCTTCCATAGCCTCGTAAATGCCCTCGAAATCTTCCTGTTGCATGGGTTCGAGTTTGGCGAGAGCGGCTTCACGCTCTTCTTTGGTTTTAGAACAAATCATTTCGCGCATGGCGGTAATGCGTTCGCCGCCGAAGAACATGTGTTCCGTGCGGCACAGTCCAACGCCCTCCGCGCCGAATTGACGCGCCTGCGCGGCGTCGTGCGGATTGTCGGCGTTGGCGCGGATTTTCAGGCGGCGGAATCTGTCGGCCCAAGACATGACGCGGGCAAATTCGCCGCCAATGGACGCGTCAACAGTGGGAATCGCGCCGTCGTATACATTGCCGGTGGAGCCGTCGAGAGACAGCCAGTCGCCCTCTTGATAAGTTTTACCGGCCAACTCGAATTTTTTATTCTCTTCGTCCATTTTAATCGCGCCGCAGCCGGAGACACAGCAACGGCCCATGCCGCGGGCGACGACAGCGGCGTGAGAAGTCATACCGCCGCGGACAGTCAAAACGCCTTCGGCGGACTTCATGCCCTCAATATCTTCGGGGGAAGTCTCAAGGCGGACTAAGACGACTTTTTCACCGCGAGCGGCCCACGCTTTGGCGTCCTCGGCGTTGAAAACGATTTTACCGCACGCCGCGCCGGGGGACGCGCCCAAGGCTTTGGCAATCGGCACGCTCTTTTTCAGGACTTCAGGATCGAATTGCGGGTGTAACAAAGCGTCCAGAGAACGGGGATCAATCATGGAAACGGCCTGTTTCTTCGTAATTTGCCCCTCGTCCACTAAATCACAGGCGATTTTCAGCGCGGCGGCGGGGGTACGCTTCCCGTTACGGCACTGGAGCATATATAATTTGGCGTTCTCGACTGTGAACTCCATGTCCTGCATGTCATGATAGTGATCTTCCAGATTCGCGCAAATCTTCTCGAACTGCGCGAACGCCTCCGGGAATTTCTTCGCCATTTCGCTGATCGGCATGGGAGTGCGGACGCCCGCGACAACGTCTTCGCCCTGCGCGTTTGTCAGAAATTCGCCGTATAATTTTTTCTCGCCGGTGGACGGATTACGGGTAAACGCGACGCCCGTACCGGAATTGTCGTTCAGATTGCCGAAAACCATCGGCATGACGTTGACCGCCGTCCCCCATGAATACGGAATATCATTGTCCATACGATAGACATTGGCGCGGGGATTGTCCCACGAACGGAAAACGGCTTTAATGGCTTCATAAAGCTGGGTTTTGGGATCGGACGGGAAATCCTCGTGGAGTTGGGATTTATATTCGGCTTTGAACTGTTCGGCGAGTTCTTTTAAATCGGCGGCGGTCAGTTCGACATCGTAAGTGACGCCGCGTTCCTCTTTCATTTTGTCGATTAACTGTTCAAAATACTTCTTGCCGACTTCCATGACGACATCGGAGAACATTTGAATAAAGCGGCGATATGAGTCATAAACAAAACGCTCGAATTTCGGATCCGGATTGCCTTTGATCATGGCGGCGACGACTTCGTCGTTCAAGCCCAGATTTAAGATTGTGTCCATCATGCCGGGCATGGAAGCGCGGGCGCCGGAGCGCACGGAAACCAGTAACGGGTTTTGCAGATCGCCGAATTTTTTACCGTTGATTTCTTCCATTTTGGCGACGTATTCCTGAATTTCGTCAAAAATCTCGTCGTTGATTTTGCGTCCGTCCTCGTAATACTGCGTGCAGGCTTCAGTCGTGATCGTAAAGCCCTGCGGAACGGGCAGGCCGATATTGGTCATCTCGGCCAGATTCGCGCCCTTGCCGCCCAATAATTTGCGCATATCCGCGCTGCCCTCGGTGAATAAATAACAGTATTTTTTCGCCATATTAAATTATTTCCTCCTCCGTTTTCCCGCCGGGAATCCCGGCGGCTGTCCATCGCTATGGAATATGAAAGCCGATTTCGCCGACGTTTCCCGCCTTTGGGATATTATATTTTTATTATAATCCCCCAATCTTGGAAAATCAACCCATAATTGAATGAAAATTATAAAAAACTTGTCGAAAAAGCGGCTTTATAATGAAAGATTTTTAAAAAATTTTAAATTTTTATATTTTTAATTATTTATATAATCAGGAAATAAAAAATAAATAAAAATAAAGAAAGCGATTGACTTTTAAAAAAAGAGGCGCTATATTAATAAAACCGCGTTGACCGGGCTTTGAATATGGATTTAAAATTTAAAATTTATTTTATTCAAGAGCGCGATAAAAATATAAAATATAAAAAAAACGCGCCGCCCGGAAAAGCGAGTCCGTAATAAAGGAGTGTTTGATAAAAAATGCAATACGCGATTATAGTGACCGGCGGCAAACAGTACAAAGTTTCTGAGGGCGACGTGATTTTTATTGAGAAATTAAATCAGGACGCCGGGGAGACGGTTGTTTTTGACCGGGTTTTAGCGGTCGGGGACGATCAGAATCACGAGAATCCGACGAAATTCGGCGCGCCTGTCGTCGAGGGCGCGACGGTGGAAGCGAAAATATTGAAAAACGGCAAAGGCAAGAAAATCCGGATTTTTAAATATAAGCCCAAGAAAGGCTATCGCAGACGGCAGGGACATCGTCAGCCGTATACGAAGATTGAGATCAGCAAAATCAGCGCGTAATTTATGACGACGGCTATATTCCGCACGGAACAAGGGCGGATTACGGGCTTTATCATAGAAGGCCACAGCGGTTACGCGGAAGCGGGGGAAGATATTGTCTGCGCGGCGGTGACAAGCGCGGTTCGGCTCACGGAAACGGCGTTGAATGACGTGATGGGACTGGCCGCGCCGGTGAAAATCCGCGAAAAAGACGCGTATTTATCGTTACGGCTGCCCGGCGGCTTATCCGCCGACGCGGAAGAGATCTGTCAAATTTTGTTGACGGCTCTCATGGTATATTTATCCGGCTTGCGCGATGAGTACCCGGCATATCTGGAAGTCCGGGAACAGGAAAATTAAATTTTTTAAATATTTTGAAATTTTAAATAATAATATAATATTTATATAATTAATAATAAATAAGGAGATAGTCATGCTCTCTATAGGTTTACAATTTTTCGCCCATAAAAAGGGCGGCGGCTCGACGAAAAACGGGCGCGATTCGGAATCCAAACGGCTGGGCCCCAAGCGGGCGGACGGCCAATTCGTCAAAGCGGGCAATGTATTGGTTCGCCAGCGCGGCACGCATATTCATCCGGGCTTAAATGTCGGCATCGGCAAAGACGATACGCTTTACGCCAAGGCGGACGGCGTTCTGCGTTTCGAGCGCAAAGACCGTTATCGCAGACAGGCGTCTGTGTACGCGGCGAACGCGGCGGAATAAGATTAAAAAATTTGAAAATAAAAATTTAAAAAGCCTGAAAAACCCAACAAGCGCCTCCCGTTCGTGAATCGGGAGGCGCTTTCGCTTGAGATTCCACGGCTCCGCGACGGAGGCGGCGGGCATATATATGAACGGGGACGCGCTTTCGATCCGGTTCAGGATATGCCCGGCCCGTCATTATGCCTCACCGCACCCGGCTCAGTCCCAGAATGTAATCCGTGCTGACTCCGTAATACTTGCTGAGGGTTATCAGATGATGGATGGGGAGCTCATTCGCTCCACGCTCATAACGGGCGTACATGGTCTGGGAAGTTCCTAACACTTCGGCGATCTGGGTCTGGGTCTTGTCGGCGTCTTCTCGCAAATCACGCAAAATTCGCACATAGTCCATCTCATCCATATTTGACACCTCCATCTTAAACGCGGCGGTTTTGTGGTGGCAATAATTTATCATAAAAAAGTCTCTCTATGTTAAGAAAATACATAATTTTACTATAAATTTTCTACTTTTTTCGACAAAAACAGACGGCATAGGATAAATTTGCCCAAAAATTTACTAAATTCCCGTCGTTTTGATAATCCGGCGCGGGCGGACGGGAAATCCCGCGTCGGACATGTGATTCCGCGCTTTACAAATTACGAAATCGCGTATATAATAAATGATAATCTATATATTATATCCATTATATTTATTATTATATTGGCGGCGTTAAATAAATTATTATGAATTAAATTATAAATTAAATTATATTTAGATTATATATATATTTATATTCGGCGGCGGTTTGGATTGTGATGATTGTGATTGAATCGCCGCCGCTTGGGACGGCCGGAAAGTGGGAA
>CAJOFP010000048.1 GCA_905233795.1 uncultured Oscillibacter sp.
CCCAGAAAAGCCGCCAGTTCTTTTATTTGATACCCCTCCTGAATACGATCCGCGACCCAGAACCATTGCCGCTCCGATAAAAGGGAATTCGCCATTTCATGCCTCCCGCGATGATTGAAAATCCGTTAAATATTTTTGATTATTATTCCGGGCATATTACCATGTGATTACGGTTTCATGCCCGGACGGGTCTGTGATTTTCACGGGACGTTGATTACTGTCAAACTGAACCTGATAAGAAAGCGTATTTGATAAGCCGTCGCGTTTTTCGGTAAAACTTCCGTTATTCCAGTTCGAGAAATTTAATTGGCTGGTTTTGCGTGAGCCAATTAAATCCATATAGCCGTCTGACCCCATTTTGACGCCGAGTTCTTTTCCCGCGGGATTGATATAAAGCACATCAAATCCGTTTGTCGTCTTGGCGATTTTGGCGTAATTATAGCCCTGCGCGTTTCCCGCGCCATATATATCCACAGGTTCGTATATATTATTACTTGAATTTAACTCAAATTTAATCCGGCGTTTGACGGTTTCCTGATATTTATAAATATATACGGGCCAATCTGTCGGCGTTGTGCTTGTAAATACTCTTTCGCCGCTTGTCGTGACGGGATAACCGGACGCGTCGCGGGACAGACCGGATATGCTGCGCGACCAGTATAACAAATCCCCGGCGGGACTTTTCGCCTGTTCCCGGTTTCCCGTGCATTCGCCGGAAATAAACGCAAGTTCCTGCTCTTGAATATGGATATAATTATCATCGGATCTGTCTTGATTTAAATATTTTATAATCCGTCTGGAAGTTGACAGGCGATTCACGGCTAAATCGGCGATTTCGCCGGACGGCGCGTATAAAGCGTCCGTCAGATTTTCGCCGTTAATCGATTCATAGCCGATAAGTTCCATCGTCCCGTCGTTGTTCATCTTGACGCCTATATCAGTTCCCGTGTTTGGCGTATACAAAATCTCCGCGCCGTTCGTGGACTTGCGAATTTTCAGCTGATTAGTTCCTGTCTGATTTCCCGCTCCAAAAGTATCAACGACACTGTAAATGGGAAGATTTTCGTTATCTCCCGCGGATTCCAATTCAAAGGCGATGGAACGCTTAACCTGTTCGATATAAGGATAAACGTAAACCGGCCAATCGGTTCGCTCCGTCGTGGTGTAAACTTGGACGCTGTCCCCGGATTCGTCGGTTACGACGGGATAGCCGTTGACGCCGGTCTGGATTACGCCGTCGCCATCCGGATCGGGATTGGTTTTCCAGAAAAGCGGCAGACCGTCCGGATCGTCGGCCTGTACGCGCCCGTTAGGATTGGTACAGATTCCGGCGATAAATTGCAGTTGTTCTTCCTGTATCTTAATGTAATTGTCATCGGACGCGTCCCCGGAGAGATACTTGGCGATACGCCGCGACGTACTGAGTCTGTCCACGCGCAGATCGGCGAAATCGCCGCGTGAGGCGTATAACGCTTCTGTGGTAATCGCGTTTAAAATCGTCGTGTCATTAAAAATATTGGTAATATTTCCAACGTCATCCCGAATAGAATCCAAGTCCTCATTCAGATTGTCGTCCTGTTCATCAATCAGCTTTTCAATATGTTCCTGTACGACTTTAATCGTTCTGTTCGCGGAAGACGTATAACTCTTTTTTCGTTCCGTGACGCCGAAAGTCACGGTGTCCAGTTCCGGCTGAGTCAGATGATAGACGCGCTTCGCCACGGTGAAATAACGGTCCATACCGTGCGGTTCGCTGAAAACCCGGACTTTCGTGTTTTTTCGTATAGGCCGTATGTCATAACCCAGACCGTGCATATCCACGGCGGTCAGTTCCAGCGTCATGGTCTCGTACTGACCGTCCGTAAGCCATTTCTCGCCCGCCGCTTTCAGATTCGCCGGAACGGTGTAATCTCCCAGTTCCAACGTCTTGAGAATTAAGCCGTATTTTTCAATCGCTTTGTCAAGCCGCAGAATCTCACTGCCGTCGTTTACTTCCGCGATAGTCAGATACGCGTCCAGAGCGGCGATTTCCGTTTCTTCCAAGGGCGCGCCGAGCGGAATACAGGCTGTGGCGATTTCGGTATAATCCGTCTCTTTGGCGTAATCCAAAAGATTTTCACCGAGGCTGATAGTCTGATCGGACTCCGGCAAATCATTTTCGGCGATAAGATCAAGATAGCGGACGCCGTTCTCAAGCCGGACGCGCAGATGTCCGCCGAGCCGGTCGATGATTTTATCTTGGATGTCGTCCAGCGTCGTCTCCCGATTGGTATACCGGAACAGCGTGGTATTTTCATCGTCCGCGACAGTCACATTCCCAACATGAAAAGTCTTGTCAATCGGTCCGTGATCCGTGACCTGCCGGTTGTGTTCTTCTATTAACAGCGTGAAAAACGCGGCGGGCGTAATATCATGCAGTTCCCGGCGCGGTTGGATGGAATCATACAGAAAAGCCAGTTCTCCCTCACAGAGGAACGTCCGGGTACGGTACAAATCCTCACTGTCGCTGACGGGACGCCCGCGAAAAATTTCCTCATCGCCGTCATAAACGCGAATATCGGATGACAGGCCGACGATTTTGTCTATATACGGATGGTCAAAAGAAACGCTGAATCGAAACGATCCCGGATGGCTGTCTTCCGTTTCCAATTCATCGTCAAAGACGCGCAGATCGTTGGATTCCGGGTCATGCAGCGCGTAATTCCGACCGCCATAAAAACAGATGACTTTATACATCACAGAATCCCCCTCTCATAACGGATTCTCACCTGTCCCGAACCGGTAAATTGAAGCTCGTTCAAGCCGTCCGCGAGGTGAAATTCCCGGACAAGATTTGTCCCCGCCGCAAGATCGACGCTGATTTCATGGAACGTCGCGGTCATAGCCGCGCCGGTTTCCATATCAATATAAATTTCTCCGTTATAATCCGCTCCGCGAAGATTTACGGTCTTGGAATCCGTGACAGATACAATGATGTCCTCGAATTCCAACTTGTACGGGAAAGCGTCCTCGCAGGAAAAAGTAATATAAGAACTGACCTCGCCGTTTTTCTGTGGGGTGATTAAAAATCTGCCTTTGTAATACCGGCGCGGATCCGTACTGAATTCCAGTCGGCTTTCCGTACCGTTGAAACGCCGAAGAAGCCGCGATAAAATTTGATGATAATCCTCATAGGGATTGTTTCGGATGTGAAACACGGCGCTGACAGGACGGGAGATATAATTCACTCTTCCGTTTAACGCAAGCGTGGCGTCCAGTTTTCCCGGACGACCCGGCACGTCGATGGTCCGTATTAATGGAACGGGCGCTCCGACATCGTAAGAGACGAGATTTAAACCGTATTCATGAGCCAGATTGGTTCCGTCCAGTTCCCAATAATACGATTTGGCGCCCGTCATCAGATTCCAGTCATGCGCCCTGACAAACGCGCCCGTCCGTCTTTCAATCGTTTTTTGAATTTCGTCATCTACCGACACATGAATTTCATACACGGCTAATTCCCCTTTCCGCGACGGTTTTCCCGGCTGTCGATTTTATACAGCGCGTGGTTGACGGCGGGCGCGATCTGATTGGCGATTTCTTTCGTACCCACATGCAAATGAATATGATTTTCCGTTTTGGCGTCGCCCTCCAGATGTCCTGTGACGCTGATTTCCTGACGCCCGCGGCGTTCCGCGACCGCCTGTTCGTACTGTCCCGATATGGTTTTTCGCAGACTGACGCCGCCGGTCTCCATATCCACAACAGAACGCGCTTCGTCGGTCAGTTTCCGCGTTTTTTGCCTATCCCATGTCAACGCGTCCTGAGTTCGCCTGACAGACTTTGACGCGGCGGACTCAAGAGCGGGAGTACCATTTTCCAGTCCTTTCTCACCGCCTTCCAAAACGCGGCGGAACGCCTTTTCCGCCCAGTGTGACGGACTGCGTTCGTCAAATCCGGACCTGCCTGTGAATTTGTCCATGATTTTTCCGACGAATCCGCCGACATTGGACAGAAAATTTCCCGCCATTCCGGTAATGCCGTTCCAAATTCCGTTAAGCAAGGCTTTTCCGATTCCGGCCCAGTCGATACTCAAGAATTTATCTTTTGCCGTGGTTGCGATATTTTTCAGCGCTTCCGGGATTGTATTTTTAAGATTAACAAGGCCGTTTTTAATAAAATCAATAATGGATTTGCCGACGCCTTTCCAATCGATATTTTTAATGAAATTTTTCGCGTTTTCGCCGATGTTTTTCAATGCGTTGGGGATTTCCGTTTTTAACGCGGTAATCCCATTTTTAATAAACGTAATAATGTTTTTCCCCAGCGCGAGCCAGTTGAACGCCGTGATAACATCGACAATCGCCTTGATAATCTTGGGAAATTCCGCGATTAAAGTCGGAATCGCTTTCACAATGCCGACAATCAGCGTCATAATAATCTCAATGCCCGCCGCGATGATTTTGGGGGCGTTGTCGTTAATGCACCCGGCGATATTGGAGATAATCGTCGGGACGTTCTGAATCAGCGTCGGAATGCTGTCCGCGAAACCTTTGGCCAGATTTTTTAACAAATCAAGACCGGCGTCCACAAGTTTTCCGGCGTTCTCCCGGATACTGCCCGACAGACTGACCAGCGCTTCCAGTCCCGCTTTGAGCAGTTCCGGAAGATTGTCTCTCAAATATCCGCCGAAATTTTTCATGACGCTCGCGGCGGCGTCGGCAATTTTCGGCAGGTTCGTTACAATCCCTTCGGAAAGCGTTTCAAGCAGTCGGACGCCCATAGACGCCATCTCCGGGAGCGCGTCCCCGACGCCCTGTAACAACGTAATGACGATAGCCGACGCGCTTTCCAATATGGACGTCGCGTTGTCCGTCAGGGATTGACACAAGCCGAATATCATTTTCTGTCCGGTCTGTACGAGTTCCGGCATACGCTCCGCGAATCCCGTCAGAAATTGTGTGAACAGTTCAATCGCCGCGATTCCAAAGTCTCCGGTCAGCGACAGAACCGCCGTGACAAAGGACTGAACCAGTTCCACACCGGCGGCGGAAAACGCCTCGCCGTTGTCGAGAACCGCCTGAATGAACGAGCCGGTCAGACTGACCGCCGCGTCGATCAGCGCGGGCGCGGCGTCAACGGTCATCACAGCGATTTGCGCGAATACGCCTCCGGCGGCGGTTACAAGACCGTCAAATCCGCCGTTCTGAAACGCTTCCGTTACTTCTCGGACGCTCTGTACGCCAAACTTGGCGTAATCCCGAAGCGACGGCGTCAATTCGTCGCTGATCCGGATTTTCAGCGTTTCCAGCGCGGACCCCAGCGTGGTCAGATCGCCCTGAAGATTGTCCTCGGCAATCGCGGCCATTTCCGCCGCCGCGCTGTACCCGGTCAGTTCGTCCGTGCAGTTCGCAATCGCGTTGTGGACTTTTTCAATGTCTTTTGGCGCGGCGTTAATCAAAGCCAGCCACCCGGTCATGGCTTCCTGCCCGAATAACGCATAGGCCGCTTCCGCCTGCTCCGTTTCTGACAATCCCGCGAACGCCTCACGGAGTACGTCGACTGACTCGTTCAGGCTTCGCATATTGCCTTCCGTGTCCGTCAGAATCAATCCCTGCTGGAACGCGGTTTTTGATTCGCCGTTCTGCGCCGCTTCCAGATTGCTGTACGCCAGTTCAAGATCATTCTGGACTTTCTCCAGCGACAGCATGGCTTTTTCGGTCTGAGAGGAATCCGCGCCGTATTTCTCCAGCGCGTCGTTATAATTAATTTGCGCTTTTTCAAGGTCCAGAAGTTTATTGTTGACTTTGTTCTGGGCTTTTTCGATTTTTG
>CAJOFP010000049.1 GCA_905233795.1 uncultured Oscillibacter sp.
GCCGCCGCACGCCGACAACGCGATTATAATAAAACTTAATATCAGCGATATAAATAATAATTTATTCGCGTTTTTCACGTTTTTCATAATAAAATCATGCTCTTTTCCAATATAAAAATAATAATATAATTTATTTTTTCCCGCTGGACATGACCGCGCCCGCCATCAGACCAAGACCGCATAATCCGGCGGCGATTCCCCATAACGGCGTATTTCCGCCGCCCGCCGACGCCGTAAGCGAATTTATAATATTATCGCCCGCCGTCAGAAACAAGCCCAATAACGCCAATAAAATCCCGTATACAAATAAAATCCGGCCTATTGTTGACAACATAGACAGACTGCGTTCTAAATAACGCAAGCCTATGGGATTCACCCGTTTTCCTGTTTTTAATTTATCCGGCCATGACAACGCGTCCGCTATCATATTCCATGATTTCGCCAACGCTTCCCGATATACGGATCGATCAATCTCCGCCCAAAACGCGTCCCCGCCGAAATTTTCCATGACATCCGTGTCAAACGGAATCGCCCCGGCGTCGATTATATTATTATTTATATTATTATTTTTTTCTTGTATATTCTCTTTTTGTTCCCGGACTTTATTCCGAACGCGTACAATCGGCGTATCCGCGTCACGCGACAACTGCGCGATTAAATTATCTGACGTAAGCCGGGAAATCCGATCCGATTCCTCCACGCATAACGTACAATCGCCGATCTGATGCGCGGCGGCGATAAACTCATCATATCCGGCGCGGCTGTCAAAAAATATATAATCATATTCCCCCGGAATCCGTTCCAGCATTCGGGACAAAACATTCCGCGCCTCTTCGATATTATCCGGCATGACATCCCGGAAATTAAAAATCTCATTCACGGACGCGACGCACGGCAGAACATCAAACGAACGGCAACGCACAATCGCGGCTTTCGCGTCCTCGTCTATATCTATACCCCCGCCGTTTCTGTCCGGCGATCTCGATTTATTTCTTAAAAAATCCGAGACCGTCGGACCGTCTGACATCGTGATTCTATCATCCAGACGGAAAAACAATAACGCCGTCAGACCACGGACAAAAACATCCAAATCCGCGACTAACACTCTTTTTCCGGCGCGTCCCAGCGCCTCAGCCAATACGGCGGTCAGAAGCGTTTTACCCGCGCCGCCCTTTCCGCTCACTACATTGATAATCACGCCCATATTTTCTCACTCCCCGCCGTTCGACTTCGACGCGCCGACAGTTTGTCCGCCGGTTTTCGCCCTCGTTTTCGCCGCGCCCGTACCCGTCGCCGTATTTTTCGCCGCGCTTTTTCTGGCCGTCGTGATTTTCGTCCGTTTAGACGTTTTTGTTTTTTCCGTCTCCGATTCTTCCGCCGCCGCGTTATCCGTATCTTTCGCCGCGCTCTCATCCGTTTCCGTCGTCACTTCAGCGTCTGAATTTTGATTTGAATCCGTCTCGGTTTTCGTGTCGGCGTCTGATTTTTGACTTGAATCCGTCTCGGTTTTCGCGTCGGCGTCTGATTTTGTTTTCGCGCCGCTTGATTTTTGACTTTTCGCGCCGTCTGTTTTATTATCTTTCGCGTCGCTTGATTCGCCGTCTTTCGCGCCGCTTTTCGCGTTTTGATTATTTTGACCGCCGTTCCCGTTTGCGCGACCGGACGGAATAAATAATAAAATCGCGCTTAACGCCGCCTGTGACGCCATAGCGAGTATCCAGATCATAGACAGGCGGTTTGTTATATAATCTGTCGTAATCAAAAGATTGCGATTGCCGATTAACCACGGCAAAACCGCCAGAACCACAAGCCACAACGCCAGCCATAACAGCCCCAGCGCGACCCGGCCTATATTATGATCCAGTACGAAACGGATATATTGCGTCTGCCGGTTCTCAGCCGATTCCCCGGACACGTCCGGGAATGTCCGGGCGAAAATCACATAGGCCCAGACATGACCGGACAGGTAAGACAGAACCAATGAAAACAAAACCGGCGGTACAATAATCAAATTCAACAGCGCGTCCCGCACTCCCTCCGGCAATTCGGACAGATTATTTAAATACGACGCGGCGGCGTATAACGGCATGGGGCTGACCTTCTCTCGTTTTAGATAAAATTATAAAAATAAATATAAATATAAATAAAATATAAAATCAAAAGTGAAAAAGATTATAACACGCGGGTTTAAAATTGGCAAGAATTGGATATATTTTTAAATTTAAATCTAATCTCAGCCATAGGCGATTTCAAATTCATAATCTCTGTCAAGACAGTGGACATATAAAATCCCGTTCGCGTAGGCGAAAGCGTCCGGCGCGGACGCAATCGGCGTTTCGCTTAAAATTTTACCGCTCGTCATGCTGATTTGATAAATATTATTATTTTCCGGCGAACCGTAACCGCACACAATAACGCCTTCATTTAAAATTCCGTTGTCCCATACGCCGAAAAGCTCAAAATTTAGCGCGCTGTTTATCATGGGATCAGAACGCCATATGACGGAGCCGTCCCGGAGATTTAACGCCGTTATATACGCGTTTAAATTCTCTTGATTTTCTTGCGACTGCGCGTCGACAGGGCATGAATTTGAAATCAATAAAACGCCGTTTATAATCCGCGCCCAGTTTAAATTTTGCGCCGCCGGATTGCCCGGATCAATCGGCCCGTTCGGGGATAAATATTCGCTTAAATCCATTTTAAATTCATACTCGTCCGCGTAGATATTCCAGATATTTAAAATCGCCGCGTTTTTATTATAATTATAAATATAATATTCGTCCCGATCTTCAAAAGGCTGATTGATTATATTTTGATAAAAATCCTCATCCGCGTTCATGGGAATCACGCCGTTTTGGGACGCCGCGAAATATACATCGCTCATCCATTCATCCCAATGCGTCGCCGCCCATGTTTGCGCGTCCGAACCGTTATTTTCTGTCTCTGAAAGTTTATCCATCGTACACGGCATTGTATCATCCGAATCCGGGTCTACAGTCATGCTGACGTTTTCCGGCTCAAACGGCGGCGTTTCCGCGTAAATAATCGACTCTTGTCCGTTTTCCCGTCGTTCTATCAATTCCGCCATCCATCCGCCGATAACATGATTGGAAATAATCAAAAATCCATTGTCCGTCTCTCTCAATTCCGTGACAAATTCCGCTAACGCTTCCGCGTCTTGTTCGTCATCGCTGTCGCTGTTATCATACCAGTTATCACCATACGACGACGAGCTGTAAACAATCACTTTCCCGTCAGGATAACGCGTCCCGGAAAGCGCTGTAATTTTTATGCGATTCGTATCGCCCGACATCGTGAAATAACCGTCGGCGTCCTGTACGGCGTACAAATCCAAATCCCGCTCCTGAGCCCATAATTCCGACAATTTATGCCCCGTGACGCGCTGTAAAACTTTATCCGCGTTTTCCGCGCTGATATACGTTATATCGCCAAGAACCTCATCTTCCGTGATTCCGACCGCGTCTAAAAATAATTTTCTTAATTCTTGATTGGGATATTCGCCCACGCCCGCGCCGTCGTAAAACACCTGTCCGAAATCGGCGTCAAGAACATCATCATAATTGCTCAATAAAAATCCGTACACGTCGTCACGGTTTAAAAACGCTTCTATAATTAACAAATCATCGTTATTTAAATCCTCATATTCGTCAGATTCGCCGGAACTTTCCGGATTTTTATCCGCGACGCTATCCGTGACAAATACGCTTGTGGAACCGTCCGCGCCGCCGATAATCCCGACGGATAGATTATCCTGATTATCTTGATTATTTTTCCCGCACGCGGTCAATAATAAAATACATAACGCCGCGATGATATATAATCTTATTTTTTTCATTTTAAAATCCCTTTTATATTTTCATTATTATTTATTATAAATAAAATCCCCCTGACGGAACGCCAGAGGGATTTTGATTTTTTGTCGACGCTTTTTCGGCTTTGTTAAATTTTAAAAATATTTAATCAGCCAATCGCGTTAAAAATCAGCATTTCTCAAAAATCGTCGCTACGCCCATGCCGCCGCCGATACAAAGCGTGGCGAGACCTTTTTTGGCGTCGTCGCGTTTTTGCATTTCATGCAATAACGTAACGATAATCCGGGCGCCGGACGCGCCGACGGGATGTCCCAGAGAAATCGCGCCGCCGTTGACATTGACTTTCTTAATATCAAAGCCCAGTTCACGCGCCACGGCGATGGACTGCGCCGCGAACGCCTCATTGGCTTCGATTAAATCAATATCATCAATCGTGACGCCCGCTTTTTTCATCGCCTGACGGGACGCCGGGACGGGGCCTACGCCCATGATCTTGGGATCGACGCCGCCTTGTCCCCAGCCGATTAATTTCGCCATAGGCTTTAAGCCGTATTTCTCAACCGCTTCGCCGGACGCCAGTACAATCGCCGCCGCGCCGTCGTTAATGCCGGACGCGTTCGCCGCCGTTACGCGCTGTTTGCCCTTGTCATCAGCGTCCTGAATGCCGGTCGGCTCAAACGTGTGGACGACTTGCGGATTGGGCGATTCCGGTCCGACCGGGAACGCGCCGCGCAGCGTCCCTAATTTCTCCAGCGGAGTGAGGCGCGGGAACTCGTCTTTGGCGAACTCAACAACCTGTTTCTTGACTTTCACCGGGACAGGTACGATTTCATCGTCGAATCTGCCGGAATCCTGCGCGGCTTTCGTCTTGGACTGGGAATTAAACGCGAATTCGTCCTGTTCCTGCCGCGTAATGCCCCACACGTCATTGATATTCTCCGCCGTGGTGCCCATGTGATAGTTATTATACACATCCCAAAGGCCGTCAGAGATCATCGTGTCTTTTAATTTATTATCACCCATACGGGCGCCCCAGCGGGCGGCGGGAACCGCATACGGCGCGGCGGACATATTCTCCGTGCCTCCGCATACGATAATATCGGCGTCGCCGGCGACGATGGAGCGGGCGCCTTCAATCACGGATTTCATGCCGGAGCCGCACACCATGCCGACCGTATAAGCGGGAACGGCATAGGGAATCCCGGCTTTAATCGCCACTTGGCGGGCGACGTTCTGTCCCTGCGCGGCGGTCAGAATGCAGCCGAACATGACTTCATCGACGTTTTCCGGGGCGACGTTGGCGCGTTTCAGCGCTTCTTTTACCACAATCGCGCCCATTTCGGCGGCGGGCGTGTCTTTCAGAGAACCGCCGAAGGAACCGATGGCCGTTCTGCAACAGTTGACGACATAGAGATCTTTCATGATTTTCCTCCTGAACGCAAATTTTGACGGGGGAGCGGTCTTTCGGCGGGAAATTTTTAAAAAATCGCATATATATAAAATAAAATATAAAATAACGGAAAATTTAAAAATCGCGTTACGTCAAAATCGGCTGACCCCGCTTCTTGATAATATTTATTATAAAGCCTTTTTTTCTCCGCGTCAATGGTAAACTTGCCGTTTTTTAAAATTTGTTAAATTTTTGACAAAACGCCGTTCCCGTTCGTCAATTTGACGAATATTTTTGATTCACAATTTATAAAAAATAAATATGGCGTCACGGCTGGGGACTTCTTGACAAAACGGAAAAGCGGCGTTATGATATTTGCGAATTAGCCGAGTATAACTCCGCGGTTATTGATGAATGGATTTATTAATATTTTATATTTTTTAAAAAATATTTAAATAAAATATGAAATATTATATAAATTAAATGACAGGATTCAGAGCTATAAAAGGCTGTTTTTTTTGAAAAGGGGGTTAGTCATTTATAACTGATTTGAGAGTTTTAAAATTAAATATGACCCTGAAAGAGTTAAAAATCGGGAAAAGCGCCGTGATTACAAGCGTGGGAGGCGACGGCGCGTTACGCCAGCATTTTTTGGACATGGGCGTGATTCCGGGCGCGGAAGTGAAAGTGATTAAATACGCGCCGATGGGCGATCCGATAGAATTAATGATTCACGGATATGAATTGACGCTCCGTCTCGCGGACGCGGATAAAATTGATATAGAGCCGGTCGAGGAAAAACAGAACGCGGGGCGGAACGCGTCAAACGGACAGGAGGAAATCGATCACCCCGGATTGGGCGAGGGCGGAAGATTTCACGCGAAAGGCGACGGCGATCTGGTCCCGGACGGAACGATTTTAACATTCGCGCTCGCGGGCAATCAAAATTCCGGGAAAACGACGTTATTTAACAGATTAACGGGCGCGAATCAGCACGTCGGGAATTTTCCGGGCGTGACGATGGATCGAAAAGACGGCCCGATTCATGGTCATCCGGAAACGCTTGTCACGGATTTACCCGGCATTTACTCCATGTCGCCGTACAGCGGCGAGGAAGTGGTTTCCAGAAATTTTATTATTCATGACAAGCCCAAGGCGATTATCAATATTGTCGATACGTCGAATATCGAACGGAATTTATATTTGACGATGCAGCTCTTGGAAATGGGCGTCCCGATGGTGGTCGCGCTGAACATGATGGACGAAGTGGCCGCCAACGGCGGGAGCGTGAATATTAACGAAATGGAAGCCATGCTGGGGGCGCCCGTGGTGCCGATTTCGGCGGCGAAAAATCAGGGCATTGAAGAGCTTGTACATCACGCGATCCATGTCGCCAAATATCAGGAACGCCCGACGCGTCAGGACTTTTGTGACGAAAACGATCACGGCGGCGCGGTTCACCGGGCTTTACACGCGATAGAGCATTTAATTCAGGATCACGCGGAACGCGCCGGACTGCCCTTGAGATTCGCCGCCAGTAAAGTCATTGAGGGCGACGCGTTGATTATCAGTCAATTAAATCTGGATAAAAACGAAAAAGACGCGATGGAGCATATTATTCTCCAGATGGAGTCTGAACGCGGACTGGACAGAAGCGCGGCTATAGCCGATATGCGTTTCGCGTTTATTCAAAAAGTATGCGAAAAGACGGTTAAAAAGCCGCGGGAAAGCCGGGAACGGATACGCAGTGAGAAAATCGACCGGATTTTAACGGGAAAATTTACGGCGATTCCCGTATTTATTGGCATTATGGCGCTTGTATTCTGGCTGACTTTTAATGTCATAGGCGCGTGGCTTCAGGAGCAGCTGGAAGTCGGCGTTGAAGCGTTGTCTGAAATGGCGGCGGGAGCGATGGAGACGGCGAATGTCAACGAGGCGATTCAAGGCTTGGTAATCGACGGGATTTTCGCGGGCGTCGGAAGCGTATTGAGCTTTCTGCCGATTATTGTCACGCTGTTTTTCTTCTTGTCTTTACTGGAGGACAGCGGTTATATAGCACGCGTGGCGTTTTTCATGGATAAATTATTACGCAAAATCGGTTTGTCGGGCCGCAGTATAGTGCCGATGTTAATTGGCTTTGGCTGTACGGTTCCGGCGGTCATGTCCACGCGTTCTCTTCCCAGCGAACGGGATCGCAAAATGACGGTTTTATTGACGCCTTTTATGAGCTGTACGGCGAAACTGCCGATTTTCGCGTTTTTCGTCAGCGCGTTCTTCCCGAAGCGCGGCGGATTGATCATGACGGGATTATATATTTTAGGCATTTTAGTCGGCATTTTAGTCGCTTTATTATATAAAGGGACGTTATTCCGGGGTGAGGCCGTGCCGTTCGTGATGGAACTGCCTAATTATCGTATGCCGGGGGCGCGGAATGTGATCCGGCTGTTATGGGATAAGGCGAAAGATTTCCTGCAAAGAGCGTTTTCTATTATTTTAATCGCTACTATCATCGTATGGCTGTTACAGAGCTTTGATTTGCAATTTAATATGGTCGAGGATTCGCAATACAGCATTTTGGCTTTAATCGCGGGCGTAATCGCGCCGATTCTCGCGCCGATTGTATTGGGTGACTGGCTCGTCTGTGTTTCTCTCATAAGCGGATTTATGGCGAAAGAAGGCGTCGTGTCCACGCTGGAAGTATTATACGGCGGGGATGTCAACGCGTTCATGACGCCGTTGACGGCGGCTTCGCTCTTAGTGTTTTCTTTGCTGTATACGCCGTGCGTCGCGGCGGTGGCGTCTATCAAGCGGGAACTGGGCGCGGGATGGGCGGTCGGCGTCGTCATATGGCAATGCGTCGTTGCGTGGCTCGCGGCGCTGATTATGCGCTGGATCGGTTTGTCAATCGGCATGGTATAATAAATATTATATTAATTTAATATATTTAA
>CAJOFP010000050.1 GCA_905233795.1 uncultured Oscillibacter sp.
GCTGTAATAACATCATTCGTATAGCCCGCGCCCGTGGACGCCATCGCTTGCTGTGTCATCGACGCTAAAATTATACCGCCAATCGCCGTTGTGACGCCGGATAAAATATAACATATAATCGTCACTTTTTTGACGTTAATTCCCGAAATTTCCGACGCCGTGGCGTTGCCGCCGACGGAATAGACATAGCGTCCGAAAACCGTCTTGCGCAATACGAACCAGCTTGCCGCCGCGATAATAATCATAAAATAGATCGGCAGGGGGAAGCCTAAAATCTTCATAGACCCAATCGCCGTAAACGCCGCCGGTTCCGTACAGCTTACAATTTTATTATTCGTTACGACCATTGACAGCCCCAAGAATATGCTTTGCGTCGCAAACGTCACTAAAAACGCAGGGACTTTAAACGTCGTGATAATAATCCCGTGTACGCAACCCGCCGCCGCGCCGACGCCAATCGCCACAATCACGGCAATCAGCAATCCGCCGACGCTATCCCCGAACGCGTGAATGACCTCAACCGTCACAACCGCGCAAAAGCCGCATAACGTCGCAATCGACAAATCAATTCCGCCCAGCAGGAAAACAAATATCGTCCCGCAGACCATGATTCCAATCACGGAAACGGACCATAACACGTTCGCTATATTGCCTACCGACATAAACGCCGATCCGCGCAGAATCCATAACGCCAACACAAACGCCAGCAAAATCAGGGGTTTGCTCATTTTGCTCCAGTTCAGGCTTGACTTTAATTTCTCGCTCATGCGTCCCCCTCCTCCGCCGCTTCAATCGCTTCCGCTTCCGATACCGCTACTTTTTCCAGTTCGTCCGCGTCATTATTCTCTTCCGCGACGCCCTGTCCGGCGGATAACACGCGGGATTGCGTGACGATTTCATTCTTAAATTCTTTTACTATATCGCCCTTGCGCATGACCAAAATTCTATGCGACACGCGCAACAATTCCTGTAAATCCGACGTAACGACGATAACCGCCGCGCCTTTCTTCGCCAGATTTTCCAGTATTCTATAAATCTCATCTTTCGCGCCGACATCAATGCCCGCCGTGGGTTCATCGACGATTAATAATTTCAATTCCCGTTTCGGCTCGCGCATAAGCCATTTGCCAAGCACGACTTTTTGCGCGTTGCCGCCCGACATATCGCCGACGCGTTTGTCCGGGTCCGCCGGGCGTATATCAATATCGGCAATCGCCCGTTTGCCCATTGCGATTTCGTCCGCGTCCGAAATAACCGCGCCTTTCACTTCCACTATATCATAATTTGTCAGCGCGACATTACGCGTCGTCGATAACAACGGGATAAATCCCTGATTGCGCCGATCTTCCGGGACAAATCCTATGCCTTCTAAAATACTATTTTTCGGCGACGGGTCCAGTTTTTTCCCGTCCAGCCACACTTCGCCGGACGCCGCTTTGTCTATGCCATATATCGCCCGAACCACCTCAGTCCGCCCCGCGCCAATCAGACCGCTTAAACCTAATATCTCGCCGCGATGCACCTGAAAACTAATATTACGAAATCTGTCCGTTTTATCCGTCAAATTCCTGACATCCAGTCTCACTTCGGCGTTATCATCCGATTGCAACTGTTTTTTCGATCCCGCCGACTCGTCAACCACTTTTCCGATCATGATTTCAATTACTTTTGACGGGATTATATCTTTCTTTTCCAATACCGCCGCGTTTTTGCCGTCCCGCAAAATCGTCAGACGATCCGAAAGCATATAGACTTCTTCCAGTCTATGCGAAATATATATAATAGAAACGCCTTCAGAACGCAACGTATTAATAATTCTAAATAAACTCTCCGCCTCTTTGCCCGATAAAGACGCCGTGGGTTCGTCCATGATTAATAACTTAGAATTTTGCGACAGGCCCTTGAGAATTTCTATCAACTGCCGCTGACCTATGCCCAAATTATCCACAACCGTCGTCGGCTTCAGCGGGAAGTCGTATTTATCTATTAATTCCTGCGTCATCTGATTCATTTTCTTAAAATCAATCAGCTTGCCCCGGCGCGGTTCGCGGCCTAAATATACGTTTTGCGCGACCGTCAACGGCGGTATAACAGACAATTCCTGATAAATACAGGCGACGCCCAATTTTTGACAGTCCTGATAGCTATTCACTTCCACGGGCTGACCTTCCCAATAAATCTGCCCGTCGTCTTTGGAATACACGCCCGTGATAATTTTAATCAGCGTCGATTTGCCCGCGCCGTTTTCACCCATCAGCGCGTGAACTTCGCCTTGTTTCACTTCAAACCGGACATCCTGCAATACCGGAACGCCGGAGAAGCTCTTATATATGCCTTTCGCTTCCAGAATGGTCTCTCCGCTCATGCCCCGATACCCTCCTTCGCGCCCTCTTCACGGGCTTTTCTATCCATCCGGCCTTTATACCACGCGTCGAACATGACAACCAGTATAATAATCACGCCTTTGATTACATACTGATACGCCGTGTTCATATCTAATTTACGGACGCCGTTTTCCAGCGTGACCATGAATAAGGCGCCTATAAGCGTTCCCACGACATCGCCGGAGCCGCCGGACAACGCCACGCCGCCGACTACCGCCGCCGCTATGGGATTAAATTCAAAATCCTGTCCAATCGCCGTTGTAGCCGATTGCAAACGCGCCGTCGTAAAAATAGAACCTACCGCACAGCAAAAGCCGACAATCGTATAGACAATCACTTTTACTTTCGCCACGTCAATACCGGACAGCGTCGCGGCTTTTGGATTCGCGCCGACCGCGTAAATTTCCGTGCCAAGCCGGGTATATTTTAAAAATATCTGTCCGCAGACCACAAATACGATCATAGCGATTACGACAAAATAGAAATAGCCGATTGCGTAGCCCAAAACGGCGTAAGAACTGTGCGTCATCGCCTGTGATTCAATAACGCCGTTGGCGTCTTTGATAGCGATAATATACGTTAAAGCCCGGAAAACGCTCATCGTGGCGAGAGTGCCGATAAATTCCGGGACATGTAACTTGCCGATAATCAAGCCGTTGCAGAAACCGGCCAACAATCCAGCCGCGAGGCCGCATAAAATCATAATTGGAATCGGCCAGAGCGTATAGGCGTAAATATTCGCCATGACCATGCCGACAACCGCCATAATACTGCCCGTTGACAAATCAATTCCCGCCGTAATAATCGCCATCGTCACGCCCACGCCGATAATAGCGATCACGGACGAATCGCGCACGATTTCCACAAAATTATTGGCGTTGAAAAACCGGGTTCCGCTGATGATTGAAAATAAAACAATCAAAGCCGCCAGCATTCCCAGCGAAATCAAACGCCTGAGCGTAGTCTGTTTCATACGCGCTTAATCTCTCCCTTCCCACCGGATATATTATATATTTTAATTTATAATTACCGGCGTTTACCAGCGATCTTCTTCGGCGATACTGCCGACAGTCTCAATCGTCGCCACAATCGGCTCCATGATAACCTGCGGCGTCGCCGTCAGGACATTATAGCTATACTCAGAACCGATCATAAGCAACGCGATTTTCGCCGCCGTCGAACCCTCGTCCCAGCTGTTTGTATAAATCGTTCCGCTCATTTGACCGGATTCAATCATTGCAAGCGCGTCTTTTTCGCCGTCCGCGCCCCATATGACAAGCTGTCCGCCCTTACCGGCGGCGTCGGCGGCCAGCGCGGCGCCCTCCGCCATAGCGTCATTGATACAGAATACGCCCGCCAAATCGCTATGGCTTTGCAGGAAAGAGTTCATGACTGTAATAGCCTTTTCTTTCTCAAATGACGCGGATTGCGCGTCTACAATTTTAATATCGGGATAATTTTTGATAGTCTCGCGGAAACCCCGTTCCAGATTATCAGTACGATGTAAGCCGGGGACGCCCTGAATAATGCCGATCTCGCCTTTTTCGTTTAATTGCTCCGCCATTTTATCCGCCGCCATACGTCCGGCGTCATAGTCCACGGCCATAACCAGCGCGCTGTGAACCGTGTCGGCGTCCAGATTGAGCGTAATAACCGGGATTCCGGCTTCTTCCGCCTGCGCCACGGACGGCGCCAGCGCGGTTCCGTCGGAACATTGGAGAATCACGGCGTCGTAAGCCTGATTGATAATATCCGTCATAATTTGCACTTGCCGTTCGGCGGAGCTTTCGCCGTTGTAGGCATCGACTTTGATATTATCCCAAGAGCCGCACTCGCGCTGAATGCCTTCCAGCCACGCCTGATTGTTCGGCGTTCCCAAGTCATGCGCGACATAGGCGATTTTAATTAAATCCGCCGTGTACGGGTCTTTTTTAATTTTATTGCTGACGCCGCCCACGGCGTCGCCCGCCGCCGCCTGCGTTTCCGCCTTGGGATCGAACCGGACGGTCTTTTGAATCTGACATCCGCTCAAAACGAACATCAATGTCAGAATCGCGGCCACGACCGCCGGCGCTGTGATTCTTCTTTTCATCTCGAATACCCCTCCTGTCAAAATCACGCGAAGTACGCCGTTTGAAATCGCCGTCTTTATTTTATTATTTTACTCATATTGTTAAAATTACCACAAAGACGCCGGTTTCATCGGCTGGAAATTGTCATAATTGTAGCATTTCGCCCGTTGGATTGTCAATCAAATTTTACTGTCACTGTTCACAAAAATTTTACCATTTATTCATCATTTGTCACAAATTCACAAATCGCTATTGCAAATTATCAAACGCCGTTTTATAATTCGCTGTGTATAAAAATTTTTCCGGGCAATCATAAAATTTATTTAACGAACAAAACGAACAAAAATTTAATATATATTTTAATATAAATATTTAAATTAAAAATATATATTAAATTTTAAATTTTAAATTTAAATAAAAAATTTTTAAAAAGGGGATGCCGCTATGAAGAAATATAATATCGGGCTTTATGAAAAGGCGATGCCGGCGAGTCTGAACTGGCGTGAAAAGCTGGAATGCGCGAAAGAGTGCGGGTATGATTTTGTGGAAATCAGCGTGGACGAAAAAGACGAAAAACTTGCGCGGCTGGACTGGTCGAAATCCGAGCGGCTGGAACTGGTAAAAACCATGAAAGACGTGGGATTGCCTGTCCGCAGTATGTGCCTGTCGGGACATCGTAAATATCCGATGGGATCGGCGGACCCGGCGATCCGCGCCCGGAGTATGGAAATCATGGAAAAGGCGATTGAATTGGCGGATGATCTGGGCGTCCGGATTATTCAATTAGCCGGTTATGATGTATATTACGAAGAATCCAGCGCCGAAAGCAAGGCGTTATTTTTAGAGAATTTGAAAAAAGCGGCTGAAATGGCGGCTGTCAAAGGCGTGTTACTGGGCTTTGAGACAATGGAAACGCCTTTTATGAATACAGTCTGGAAGTCCATGTTTTATGTCAACGCCGTGGGCAGTCCGTTTTTGGGCGTCTATCCCGATTCGGGGAATTTGACCAACGCGGCTGTTACGGATAAAGCCGACGTATTGGAAGATTTGAAAGCCGGACGCGGGCATATATTCGCCTTGCATTTAAAAGAAACCGTTCCGGGCGTATTCCGTGAAGTGCCTTTCTGCACGGGTCATGTGGATTTTCAATCTATCATCAAAACGGCGTGGGAATTGGGAATCCGTCGGTATGTCACGGAAATGTGGGATGTCGGTAAAGACAGCTGGAAAAGCGATATAAATTTCGCCTGTTCGACCATGAGCGCGATTTTGGACGAACAAGTATAAA
>CAJOFP010000051.1 GCA_905233795.1 uncultured Oscillibacter sp.
GAGAGAAGCGCGTAAACCGAATCTTTTGCGTTTGTTCCTGTAACGTGTGGAAAGAATATGAAATCGTTTGATCATCCGGTTTGTATGCTCAATGTAAATTCGGCGTTTGGAAATCTCCGAGTTTTGTTTCCTCTCTTCTTTTGTCAGCGGATTCTTCTTCGAGGATTTTTTCGGGACCGTACTGTTTACATGAATGTGTTGTATCCCGATAAAACCTTTGTCCGCCAGAGCCTCCGTTTCCGTCCGGAAGTAAATCCCGCTTTCACGGAACAGGCGGAAATCGTGTTTCCTCCCGCCGCAAACCGCCACGCAAATAATTCTCTTCGTCTTCGCGTCGATGACAATTAACAGTTTTAAGGTATGTCTCTTCTTTTTACCGGAATAATACCGTTTCTGTTTTTTTGGGGGCGTTCCGTCTCGCATTCCGTCACATCAATGATGACAGCCTCAAGAGATTGATCATCCAGCAACGCCCTTTTAGACGGAAGATGAAAGCGTCCGTCCGTTATCAGCGTCTCTTCCGCCCAGTGAATCGCGTCGCAGATCGTACTCTTGTACACGCCGTAATCGAACGCCACGCATTCCATCGCCCGATATTCCTTATAATATTGCAACATAATGATCAGTTTATCTAAAACACTCAATTTCGGCGGACGACCGCCCCGCTGATGCTTCTTTCGATAATCCGTCTCCAATACTTCCAGCATGGTCTCGAACGTCGTTTTATTTACTCCAAATAACTCTTGATATTTCTCCGCTTTCAAATTTGCGATTCTTTCCGCGTTGTTCATTTCTCATCACCCAATCTGATTATACCGCATTTTGTCTCTCTTTGCAATGTTTCCGAACAGGTCTAATTTTTTAATTTTTAAAGAAATTCAAGAAAAGAAATTTCTGTCGTATGATATGACACGCTTCATACCTTGGGATTATATTCCTTTTATTTCCCTGTATAAAATACGCCGCGCTGTCCGGTATGCGAAAACCGAAAAGCGCGGCGTAAATTTATAAATTTTATTATAGATTATCAAATCGCGTCAGGCGAACGAGGCGTTATTTTTTATTTTCGACGGCTTTCAGATTGCGTATGAGTTGCCGCACAGCCTCGCGGTGTCCCGGATTCAGCGACAGATAATCGGACAAAATCAAATCCGAGCCTTTCGTCAGACGATCCGGGAGCAGGGCTACAATGGATACCTCAAGAATATCGGCTATGGCGAACAGCGGACCGATCCGAAGATGATCCGTTCCGTTTTCCACTCTGGAGATATTGCTGGTTTTTTCGGGATCGCCGCCAAGCCGTTCGGTCAGTTCCGCTTGGGACATATGGCGGTCTTTCCGGGCTTTCCGAATTTTGCCGCCCACGGACCGCTTGTCTTCTTCCTGATGATCGGACATATCGCGTTTTCTCCTGTTTATATCAGATTATTTTTTATTTTTATTTTTTTATTTCAAGTCGGCGAATCCTGAAATTTCAGTAAATTTCAGTCGATTGAGGCAAATCCGGTACGTCCGGTGACGGTATCCTGTTGTTAAAATCATGGATACGGATTCAATTCGCCTCATATGGACTTAATTTTCTCAATTTCATGATTCGTCCGCGACCCGTCAGTTTTCGTCGTCCTGTTCACGCCGGGCCAGTACGAATTTATCCGCGATCCGCTCAAGCGTATCCCGATCTTCCTCGTCCAGCTTCATATAGTTGTCGGTCAGACGCCGCGTCATCAGTTTTCCGGGCGCGAAGTCCTCTATACTGCCGTGAAGAGCCTGAACCATATCAAAAAACGGCCCGATTTCCATAGGGACGCCGCCGTCCTCGTATTGGGAGAGAAGCTCCTCGGAATAGACGCCGCCCATATTGGCCGCCAAATCCGATATGGTCATGCCCATATCCTCTCTCTTTTTCCGCAGTTCACGCCCGATCAGTTTCTGGACCCGCCATTCCTGATCGCTGACGTTCTCATCCAGCAAGTCCGCCGCCTTCCGTTCCGCCATAAGAATCAACCTCCTTTCCGCCGCTTTAGTTTCCCCGGACAGTCTCCGCGCTTTTTCGACGCGCTCGCCGAACGGGACGCGGCGTTCCCGTCCGGGTCATGGCGCGTTCGCGTGAAAATAACCGTCCTGTAATGATTGCCGGTTGTTCGATTTTCAAGGTGCGCGAAAGTCAAAAACTCGCGTTTCGCCGGATGCGCCGCGATCTTCGCCTTCCATATATTTACCGCACAGAAACGGAGTGAAAATGGAAAGCGAATCCGAAAGATTTTTAAATTTCAGCGATATGCACAATAATTCATATTAAAATTTGTGCAATTAAACGTCAACCCGCAGCAATTCCCGGATATAATCTTTAAATGCCGAGCGGTAATTGCGGATCGTCCGTTCTGAAACGCCGTATTTCGCCGACAGAACGGACACGCATTCGTCTTTCCGACCGCTTATATATAAATCCAGCATATCGACCGCCCAAGGCTTCCATACCGCCAGCCGATCCCGGACGCGGGACAAATCCGTCAGAAAATCAATTTCGTCCGACATATTAAAATTATAATCCGGAACGGCGGACGCGTTGAACTCCGTATCCGCGTCCAGAGAGACGAAACGGAACGTCTTTTTCCCACAAGCGAGATTTCGCGCGGACGCCATCCGCTCTCTATGCCATTTCAGATATTCCTCGCGTGAGGTCTCCAATATCACGCGATCCGTCAGATCAGTTTCCTCGACGGACAATTCGATGAAATAACGGCGCTGTTCCGGCGCGAGATTCGCGCCGTTCCGCTTCACGGCGTACCATTCCTCGCCTGATACCGGGGTGAGCCGCATGGAGCCGTCGTCCTGTTCCTTATTGATGAGATAGACCGTTTTTGTGTAACGCACAACCATACCTCCGATTTTCCAAATTTTTGATTCTCATTGGAAAATCAGAGGCTACGGATATTCCGCTATGTACGGTTGCCATCCGCTTTTTAAAACGGGGTCATGTTCCCGGAAAAGAGCGAGACGAAAACAGCGAAAACGCAAAAAAATTTCTCCATCCTTTCTGACATTTTCCGTGGTTTTATGTCAGATTAGAGGGTTAGAGAAAGACAAGCAACTTTTTTATGATATAAATAATTTTGAAAATACGGATTGTAAATAACAAAATCCCCACTTGAAACGCTCAACGGCGCCCAAACAGGGATTTGATTTATTGTATAAAATTTATATTTCAGAACCGCTCCATTATTCCGGAATACAATTAGTGAGCGCGTCATTTTTTATATTTTATAATTTTATAACTTGCAACTTTTCAGAACGCAAGAAAGCCGCCGATATTGACCGCATCGTCAATCAGCGCGCCCATATCGCGGATATTATGTAATATCGATACCGTAGACCCGCCGCGTTTTGCCATGCGCGATCCAATTTTACTTTCTGACGTGAGTCGCCATCTTTCAGATAATCGCCTTTGATTTTCGCTAATATGACCATCCCGTCCTCCGTCATAATTATCATCCAATCTCATGTTTTTTCGGACGCTATTCCCGATATTTGCCGCCGCAAACCTCTTCCGCAAGAAACGCCGAGGAACTAATTCCTCGGCGTCTCTTTTTAATCGTACCGCTTATTTACCGTTTATGACATGAGGATGATAAATCCCCGGACCGGATATAATTATCTTGTCCGGGGATTTCTTAATTTTTACTCTCACACCGCGCCTGTTCCCATGCGGAGACGCTCGGACAGCATATCACGTTTTGCGTCGGCTATGCGCGGTCAATACGCCTCGTAGAATCTCACATATTCAATGGGATCGGCGGAATCTTCTTGTGTCCAGATAAGCGTATTAACGGCGAGACGCACGGTTCCTGTCTGACCCCATTCAAATTCCGAATCTCTGTGGCTGTAGACGCCGTTCGTGTAATGAATTACGCCGTTTTCCCATTTGCCGGAGAAAGACCAGCTGTGTCCGCCTTTCCATGAGACATCGAACAGATAAAGGTCATCGACTTGCTTCACATCAATCCGGCTGACACGCGGTTCGTCCCTTATCCAAGCGCCCGTCAAAAACGGTTCAACGCGCGGCGCGACGCGGGAATCGTTCAAATCGAACGGACCTTCATAGGAAAAGTCGCGCAAATCCACAAGGAACGCCCTTTTTCTGTAAGCCTCCAAGTCGCTTCCTGATACCAAGACGGACATATGGCTTTCATCTACGCGTTGTATTCCAAAGGGCCGCAGAAAACGATCATTCTCATCAAAGAAAAATCCAAGACTCCCCGCCGTTTTTCCGGTCATATCCACTCCAAAGAAACCGTTGCCTTCAAAACTACACAAATAGAGGACGCCGTTTTTCCCCACGCAATAACCTGAAACTCCTCCTATAAAATCATCGTTTTTCCAGCGAACCTCGCCTGTACGCAAATCCAGAGCCACAACTCTCCCATTTTCCACATACAGATACTGTCCGCCAAATACGCCGATTGGATCAATAGTAGTCACTTCCGTGAGTTCATACGCTTCCGTTACATGCGTCCAAAGCGTATGCTCGCCGGAATACGCCGAAATGACGGCGTATGCGAGATCGTCACCCTCAATGGACATGACAACTCTGATGGAGTCAAGTCCGTTTCTATATAAATAGGTCACGATGTCCGAACGGGGACAAGGCTGATCCGGGACAAAGTTCGTTCCGGCCAGCAGACCGTTCGAGTCCGCCCACGTCGCCGGAAGCGCATACCAAGGGTTCTCTTCCTGATCGCTCTCTCCCGGATTTTCCAGACGCCAAAGAAATGTTACAACGTGCGCGTAAGAACAAGGCTGATTTGGGGAAAATGTCGTAGCGCTTGTACCATTGGTCACTCCATTCTCAACTGCCCACAGCATCGCCTTGTAATAATAACTGTCTTCCTGAACGTCGGAAAACGGATTTGTCCAACCGGACGGCTCAGGTTGTCCGGCGTTCCGCCAGAAAAATGTCACGACTTGCGCCCGCGTACAGGTATTGCCGGGGGAAAACGTCGTGGCGGTTGTGCCGTTGGTCACGCCGTTCTCAACCGCCCACCGCACCGCGTCAAAATAATAACTGTCCCGCGGAACATCCGTAAAAAACATCGACGCGGTTTCGGCGTTTGCCGCAACCCGCGGCGTTAATGTCATTGTCAAGACGCATATCAGACTTATTATTGTAACAATCTTGGAAACGAAATTTCTTTTCAATTCTTCCCCACTCTTTCTGACACAGGGGACGCGTCCGGCGTTGACCGGATCGCGCCGCCTGTGTCGGCATTATCAGATGAGCGAATTATTACCACGCTTGATCCTGATAGGGAGAGGATTCAAAGCCATCCGCCTGAAGATCGGCTACCCACGGATCAAGTACGCCGCGGAAGAAATCTTGGAACCACCGATTGTCTCCAAAGAGTCTTACGGCTGTGGGACTGACCGTATAATACAGGTGAATAAACAGCCGTCCATACCATGTTTGGGCAAGAACCTCATCGCGGAATCGCCGCAGAGTCCAGACTTCGGGACAGTCATAGGAACCGTAAACGGACGTGGCTACATAACAGCCGCCTGTGGGAGTCTTGCCGAAAGGCGGGATTTTTTCCGTTTCCGTATGACTGGCGTCGTTCTTGCAGGTGCGTGTCTTCTCGCCCTCGGCTTCCGTCGTCGCTTCCTTGGTCACGACCCAGTCGCCCCAGTCGTGACCCGTCTCCGCGAACAGCTTATGGCATACGGAACAGGTCCAGTATTCGATATTGCCTTTCGTAGTGCATGTCGCGTCCGTTTTCGTCGTTTCCGTCAGATTGTGACCTGTGGCTTTGAGAACCGTCTGATCCTGCGTGATCTCATTCTTACCCTCGGCGTCGCTGAACAGCTTATGGCATACGGAACAGGTCCAGTATTCGATATTGCCGTCCGTATCGCATGTCGCGTCCTTTTTCGTCGTTTTTGTCAGATTGTGTTCGCTCCACAGGGCCGTGATTTCGATATTTGAGTCTACGGTAATTTTGTCACCGGGTTGTTTCATCTCGCCATTGACCAGCCAACCCTTAAACGTATGATCGTTTTTACCTTTGAACGTGTCCCCGGCAGGGAGCGCGTACTCGGAACCCTTGTTCACGTCTCGCGTCTGATCCGCGTCGTCGCTCCCGTCTCCGGATTTCAGCGTTACCGTCACGCTCTCAGGCGGCGTCCACTGCGCCGTAATCGTGACATTCCCGTTCACGGTAATCTTGTCGCCCGGCTGTTTCGTC
>CAJOFP010000052.1:0-5685 GCA_905233795.1 uncultured Oscillibacter sp.
CAATCCCAATCCGGGTAATTGACTAAACCCCGAATCAAGATTCTTCCGGTTCTTTTACCGTTACGCTTTCTTTTCCTCTCGTTGTTTAATTTTCAAGGTACTCTCGCCCCGCTCCGTGCGGAACATGCGTTACTATACCACTGTCCAAAACCTTTGTCAAGCCCTTTTTTAAAAATTTTTAAAAAAATTTTTTCGCCGCTTTTTTTATTTATTTTTATTTTATTATTTTAATATTTTTTATTATATCATTTATATTATATATTATTATTTCCCGGCGGCTGACGCTGTCGGAGAATTTGGGATTTGAAAAATTTTTGAAAAGTTCATAATTTTTATAATTTTAATTTTTTATATTTTTATAATTTTCAATTTATCTCCCCGCGTGACGGACAAATTCCCGCGTTTCTGTCTTTTTTGGAGGGAAAACGCGGGAATTGTTGTGAAATTAACAGGAAATCGGGAGAAATTTTCTCTTGATTTCGGGAAAAATGATTCTTGTGGGATTTTTGCGCAGGGTATAATATATAGCATATTTTTTCGCGGGAAACACGCGAATGAAAATTATAAAATAAATTATAAAATGAAACGGAGGTCTTGCGAATGCCCCAGAGCGCGTATTTAAAAAGAGTATATGAGCAAGTGACGCAACGGGACCCGGATCAGAAAGAGTTTCAACAGGCGGTGTTGGAAGTTCTGGAGGGTCTGGATTTAATGATGTCCCGCCATCCCGAATATGAGGAAACCGGACTGATTGAACGCTTTGTCGAACCGGAGCGCGTGATTACGTTCCGGGTGCCGTGGGTGGACGATAAGGGCGTCGTGCGGGTCAATCGCGGTTATCGCGTGCAGTTTAACTCGGCGATTGGGCCGTATAAGGGCGGCTTGCGCTTCCATCCGACGGTGAATCTGTCGATTTTGAAATTCTTGGGTTTTGAGCAGATTTTAAAAAATAGCTTAACCGGACTGCCTATCGGCGGCGGCAAGGGCGGCGCGGATTTCGATCCGAAAGGCAAGAGCGAGGGCGAAGTGATGCGCTTCTGCCAGAGCTTCATGACGGAATTAAACCGCCATATCGGACAGTTCGTTGACGTTCCGGCGGGCGATATTGGCGTAGGCGGACGCGAAATCGGCTATTTATTCGGGCAATACAAGCTCATTCGGGACAGCTACGACGCGGCGGTATTAACCGGCAAGGGACTGGATTTCGGCGGGTCTCTGGTTCGGACCGAGGCGACCGGTTACGGCTTGTGCTATCTGACGAATGAAATGCTGAACTGCATGAAAAAAGACAGTTTCGCCGGAAAGTCGGTTATTATATCCGGTTCGGGCAATGTGGCGATTTTCGCAACGGAAAAGGCGACCCAACTGGGCGCGAAAGTAATCGCGTTGAGCGATTCTAACGGATATATTCACGATCCGAAAGGAATTAATCTGGATGTCGTGAAAGAAATTAAATTAAAACGGCGCGGCAGAATCAAAGAATACGCGTCGGAAGTGCCGGGCAGCGCGTATACTGAAGGATTTCAGGGGATTTGGAATATCCCGTGCGATATTGCGATGCCGTGCGCGACGCAGAATGAAATAGATAAAGCTATAGCTGAAAAAATCGTGAAAAACGGCGCGATTGCGGTTGCCGAGGGCGCGAATATGCCGAGTCGTCCTGAGGCGATTGAAGTATTCCAGAAAGCGGGGATTTTATTCGCGCCGGCGAAAGCGGCGAACGCGGGCGGCGTGGCGACCAGCGCGCTTGAGATGAGCCAGAACAGTATGCGTTATTCGTGGACGTTTGAGGAAGTGGACGCGAAATTGAAAGATATTATGATTAATATTTTCCATAACGCGTATGACGCGGCGGAAGAATACGGCGTACCGGGCGATTTAGTCGCGGGCGCGAATATCGCGGGCTTCAGAAAAGTGGCGTCCGCCATGCTGTCTCAAGGGATTGTATAAGCGCGGCGCGATTATCGCGTTAGATTTTGATTGTTTGGTTTTACGGATATGAACCAGACCGGGCCTGTCCGATTGATTTTGAATCAGACGGGCCCGGATTTATATTATAATTTTATATTATAATTTATTATTTTTAATATGAATAAATGATAATATATTTTATATAGGATAATTTGTGAAAAAAGTAACAAAATGATGACGGAAAATAAACGGAATATAGACAAATAGTGAAGATGTCATGACAGTATGGGGAAATCGCTTGACAAGCTGTCGGGAACGTGTGATAATGCGGGAAAATAAGAAGAAATATAAAAAAAGGATTGGAAAGGGAAGAAAAAGTAATGGGGATTTACGAGGAGTTGCAAGCGCGGGGATTAATCGCGCAAGTGACGGATGAAGAGGAAATACGGGATTTAGTGAATCACGGGAAAGCGGTTTTTTATATCGGTTTCGATCCCACGGCGGACAGTTTACACGTCGGGCATTTTATGGCGTTATGCTTAATGAAGAGATTGCAAATGGCGGGCAACCGTCCGGTGGCGTTAATCGGCGGCGGAACGGGTTATATCGGCGATCCGTCGGGCCGCACGGATTTGCGATCCATGATGACGCCGGAATTAATCGAGCATAATTGCGCGTGTTTTAAACAGCAAATGGAGCGTTTTATAGAATTTGGCGAAAATAAGGCGATTATGGTCAATAACGCCGATTGGCTGTTGAAATTAAATTATATTGATTTGTTGCGGGAAGTCGGGGCGTGTTTTTCTGTTAATAATATGCTTCGGGCGGAATGCTATAAACAGCGTATGGAGCGCGGTCTGAGCTTTCTGGAATTTAATTATATGATCATGCAGTCTTATGATTTTTATTATATGTATCAGAAATTAGGCTGTAATATGCAGTTTGGCGGCGACGATCAATGGAGCAATATGCTCGCCGGTACGGAGTTGATACGCAAAAAATTAGGTAAAGACGCGTATGCGATGACGATTACGCTGTTATTAAATTCTGAAGGCAAGAAAATGGGCAAGACGGCGAAAGGCGCGGTCTGGCTGGATAAAGACAAAACCACGCCTTTTGATTTTTATCAATACTGGCGCAATATCGACGACGCGGACGTTTTAAAATGTATCCGTATGCTGACGTTTTTATCGCTGGATGAAATCAATCAAATGGACGCGTGGGAGGGCGAAAAATTAAATCAGGCGAAAGAAATATTGGCTTTTGAATTGACAAACATGGTTCACGGGCAATTAGAAGCGGAAAAAGCGCGGGAGACGGCGCGGGGCTTATTCTCCGGCGGCGGCAATATAGACAATATGCCGTCCACACAGATTCCCGCCGCGAAATTTGATAATAACAATCAAATCGGCGTAATTAGCTTGCTTGTCTCGTGCGGTTTGTGCGCGTCCAACGGAGAGGCGCGGCGATTGATTCAGCAGGGCGGTTTAGTTATCAACGACCGGAAAATTACGGATATTTCTGAAAATATCAATCAAGAAGATTTCGCCGGACAGGGTATTATTATCAAAAAAGGGAAAAAAGTATTCCACCGGGCGTATATTTAATATATTATTTTAATATATTTATAAAAATTTATAAAATATTTTCGATTGAAAATTTTTCGGTTTGGGATAATTCTTTTAATTGTCCGCGCAGACCGGATAATTCGGACAGAAACGCGTTAATATTATTATTATTATTATTTTCGGCGAGATAAAGACAACGATTGTATAATTCCTCCGCGTTGTCCACGGCGTCATGACGGCAGACGATATGCAGATAAGTCCGGGCTTTTAACCAGTCCTGATAGCTATTTGACAGCGTAAGAAAGGCGGCGTTGAAATTATTTTGCCGGGATAAATTCTCAACGGTTTGAATCTGGTCAATCCATCGTTGCGTGTCATGCGCGATTTTACGTCCATTCCAGACGCATAACGCCGGAATGAGTATTAAAATAAAAATCGGCGCGGCGATTTCCCGCCAAAAACCGGATGTCCCGCGCCGCGATTTAATTTTATTATTATTTTTATTATTTTTATCTTTCATGATAGCGCCTTTTATAATTTAATTAAATATTTATATTAATAATTTAAATCAAGATTTTTTGATATAAAAAATTTTGCCGTCGGAATCAAGCGTGAGTAAAAAAACTTCACGGGGCGACGATATGCCGCGCTCGGATAAAATTTGTTTTAACCAGTTTTCGTCATAGCCGTGTTGATATAAATCGCGGCTTAATATTCGCCCGTCGTTGATAAATACAATGGGAAGTTTTTGATTGTCCGTAAGATTTAAATTGAAATCCTGTGCGCTGGGCGGCTGGGACTGTTTGAACGGCATAACAGACAAATGCCCGGAATTTTCTAAAATCGCGTATTTTATATCGCGTAATTGAAAATATCCCTGCCCGCGCAATTCTTCCAATAATTCGTCAAGCGTATAGCGATTACGCGCCATCGCGTTTTGATCCAATACGCCGTTTTGAATTAAAATCGCCGGCTTGCCGCATAATAATTCCCGAAATTTGATATTTCTAAGCGATAAACAGCTTAATAACATGGAAAAAGATAAAAGCGTTAAAATAGAAATCAAGCCGGATAATAACGGAATGCCAAAATCCTGCATGGGTACGGACGCCAAATCGGAAATCATCATGGTTAATACAAATTCACCGGGCTCCAGTTCGCCGATCTGACGCTTGCCCATGAGACGCATACCGATCATGATAAAGAAATATAAAATCACAGTGCGTATAAAAGCCGTAATCATAATATTATATTAATATATTTCCCCCTGTTGCATATATATAAAATATATATAATAGATTGCCGCGAGGACGGGGATTTTATACGCGATAAAAATAGAATAAAATATAAAAATAAATATAGAAGCGCGGAATATTGGACAGGAAAGGAGTATAAAATAATATAAGCGCCAGAACCCGTAAGAGATTATAAATATTATCGCGTGATAATATAATAAAAAACGCGGGTGGACGAGGGAAAGGAAGTATCGAGATTTTCGGCGGATGTCCTTTCGTATGCGCGGATATGTGACGCGGGTTTTGAAATATGCGGGCAATCGCAAAACAAAGAAACCGCGACCGCGACGCGGCGTCCGGGGAACCGCGCCCCCGTATGCCGGGAAGATAATAATTATAATTTAGTTATAATTTTTTATAATTTTTAGAGAGGAAAAAAAGAATATGTGCGGAATTATCGGATTCGCGGGCCGCGTGGAGGCGGCGCCGATTTTGTTAGAGGGCTTGGCGCGGATGGAGTATCGCGGGTATGACTCGGCGGGAATCGCGGTGCGGTCGAATCAATGGGGACTGCAGGCGAAGAAATCCCGCGGGCGTCTGGAAGTTTTATATGAACTGACGCACGGCGGGAAAGACTTGGACGGCCCGCTTGGTATCGGCCATACGCGCTGGGCGACGCACGGGGAGCCGAATGACTGTAACGCGCATCCCCATATCAGCGAGGACGGAAGAATCGCGCTGGTGCATAACGGGATTATCGAAAATTATATGGAAATCAAAGAAAAGTTAATCCGTGAGGGCGTAAAATTCGCGTCGGAAACGGATACTGAAGTCGCCGTGCAGTTATTGGCGTATTATTATAAGCAATGCGGGTCTATGATGGAAGCCGTGGGAAAAGTCTTGCATAGAATCGAGGGGTCATACGCGTTCGGGATTGTCTGCGCGGATTATCCAAACGCGTTAATCGCCGC
>CAJOFP010000052.1:5835-7537 GCA_905233795.1 uncultured Oscillibacter sp.
AAAATAAATAAAGTCGATTGGGACGTGTCGGCGGCGGAAAAAGGCGGTTACGCGCATTTCATGTTCAAAGAAATTCTGGAACAGCCGGAAGCGATCAGAAAAACGATCATGCCCCGGATTCGTGACGGGCGAATTATATTAGACGGCTTTATTATCACGCCGGAAGAGATCAAAAATTTATCGCGTGTGTATATTGTCGCGTGCGGCTCGGCGTATCACGTCGGCGCGGTGTGCAAGTACACTTGGGAAAAATTATTACGGCGTCCCGTGGAAGTCTGTCTGGCGTCGGAATTTCGTTACAGTGATCCGTTGGTAGATAAAAACACGCTGGCGATTATTATCAGCCAATCGGGAGAGACGCTGGATTCCATGGCGGCGTTGCGGGAGGCGAAAAGACTGGGCGCCCGTACCCTTGCCGTCGTAAACGTCGTCGGGTCGTCGATTGCGCGGGAAGCCGATCAGACGCTTTACACTTGGGCCGGACCGGAAATCGCCGTGGCGACGACAAAAGCCTATTCGACACAGCTTGTCTTAATGGATTTAATCGGCTTATATTTAGGCGATTTGTTGGGGACAGTCCCGGAAGAAGAATATCAGGTGATATTGCGTCAGATTGAGATTCTGCCGGAAAAAATCAAAGCCTGTTTAGCCCGTCTGGACGACGCGCAATATTTAGCCTCGCGGCATTTTAATCATAACTCGATATTTTTTATAGGCCGTAATTTAGATTATGAAATTAAAAGAAATCAGCTATATTCACTCTGAAGCCTACGCGTCGGGCGAATTGAAGCACGGAACGATTTCTTTGATTGAACCCGGTACGCTCGTTATCGCGCTTGGAACTTATAAGGCCTTGTTCGATAAAGCCATGAGCAACGTCGTGGAAGTGAAAGCGCGGGGCGCGGAAGTTCTGGCGATTACCACGGAATCTATGCGCGAACGTATGGAAAAAATCGCCGATGATACTATAGCCGTGCCGGATATTCACCCGATTTTACAGCCCTCTTTGGGCGTCATTCCCTTACAGCTTTTCGCCTATTATGTCGCCTTACAGCGCGGTTGCGATATTGATAAACCCCGCAATCTGGCGAAATCCGTTACCGTCGAATAAATATAAAAATAATATAAATAATTAAAAATAAAACCTCACCCCCTGTCCCCCTCTCCTAAAAAGGAGAGGGGGAACTAAATTTTTAGATTTCCGGCGTAAAATATTCGTAAATCTTATATTTCAGACGGAATTTTGATTATTTCGTCCCCCCTCTCCTACTTAGGAGAGGGGGACAGGGGGTGAGGTTCATTTTCTATTAAAATAAAAAAATCTCCCGTCAACGCCGGACGGCGTCGGGAGAATCGCGTTTACGCGAATAAAAATTTTATTTCAAATTTCACAAAAAGATATTGACAGATTGAACCTGTATAGGCTATAATATCCACAGAACGCAAAATGCGGGCGGATCGTGTAGCGTTAGCGGCGCGACACGATCCTGAAGCCGGAGTGTGATAAAAAAAATTTGTAACCCAAACGCACACTCAGCACAACGGTCTAAAGACCGTAGCCCACAGCATTATTATACCCATTTTCCCGCTTGTTTTCAAGCGTATTTCATGGAAAATTCGGGTTAAAATTGCTGTGCGCTTGTTGGATTCTCCAGCGGTGTTGAGTTATCATACTCGGCGCCGCTTTTTCGCGTTTCCGGTG
>CAJOFP010000053.1:0-4012 GCA_905233795.1 uncultured Oscillibacter sp.
AAGCGGCGCCGAGATGAAACGCCCCGTGACGATTTCCGAAGCGTTCCCCAAGATTTATAAAAACATGAGCGGCGTGAATATAAAAATATAAAATCATATAAAATTTTATATTATTTTAATTATATTAATTTATTATATTTATTTATATTTATATTTATTATATATTTATTATATATTTATTATATTGTAATCTTGTTGTAATTTGCCCGGACGGGCTTTTTATGCTATTATAAATTATTATTATTTATATAAATATATAAATTCTAAGAAAGGGGGCGCCGACAATGCCGAGACCGTCAAAACGGGCGGTGGCGCTGCAATACGGGCCGGATGACGCGGCCCCGGTGGTAGTGGCTTCCGGGATGGGTTATCTGGCGGAAAAAATCGTGGACGTGGCGCAGGAAAACGGCGTCCCGGTCTACGAGGACGATTCTCTCGCCACAATGCTGGCGCAATTAAATCTGGGACAGGAAATCCCGCCGGAATTATATCAGGCGATAGTGGAAATATACGCGTATTTTTTGAATTTCGATCCGACGAAACGGGAGACGCGGACGGCGGCGCGGCCTGAATTATCAGGACAGGCGTCGAATATGTTGGAGCCGGAAACGCCGGTCAATCCGGGATAAAATATAATAAATATAAATATTATTTTTTAAATCGCGGATACGGATAGATGGAAAAACAGGGACGTATTATGTTTGAAATTGAATATTATACATTGCCGGATGGAAGAAAACCCGTTAAAGAATTTCTTGACAGTCTGCCTACAAAAATGAAAGCGAAAGCGATTTATTCTTTGTCTATTCTGGAAGAAATGGGAAACGCTCTTAGAGAACCGTATTCAAAATCTATGGGAGACGGTCTGTTTGAACTGCGTATCCAATTTTCAAATGATATTACGCGACTGTTTTATTTTTTCGTAATAGGCAATAAAATAATCGTCACAAACGGTTTTATAAAAAAACGTCAGAAAACGCCTCCGGAGGAAATTAAGCGCGCAAGAGAATATAAAGCCGATTATGAGAGGAGGAATCCGCATGAGTGAATTTCAAGAGCATTTGCGGGAATGCCTGCAAGACCCGGAATTTGCCGCCGCATATGAGGAACTGCGGCCTGAATATGAGGCGATTCGAGCTATGATCGGCGCGGAAATGAAACGTGATAAACTTCGGGAACCGGAAAGCCGAGATAAAGACGGGAAAGGGGAATTAAAATGGGATTTTTCAAACGGCGTCGGAAAGCGACCCGGCCTGTATATTTGATTCTGGATCGTGATTCTCATGTTTTGGCGAAGTGTGAGCGCGTGGACAAAGAGAATGACGAAAACCCGCGCTTTCGGGTACAAGAGGGAAATAATTTAAAAAAGATTGTCATATCCGAAATAGCGCAGGCGGCGCCGTCGGGCGAGTCGGCGGACGGCGAGTCGATTATAGGCCGCATAGCGTCGTATCAGAACGGCATTATTGTTTTAGAGCCGTTACGGGAAAGCGGATCGGCTTTACGGCGTCATTTCCGGGTGCCGGTGATGTTTGAAAGCTATATTTATTATCCGGGCGGCGGACGCGACGCGATTGTCTCGGCGGATTTAAGCTGTGGCGGCGTCGCGTTTTACGCGAAATTAAATAATAATTTAAATATTCATGATATAATCGAAATCGCCATACCGGTTACGATGCCGGAGCCGCTTTTGGTATCCTGTGATATTCTGCGTTCCATGCCGTATCAGGAAAATATTTTAAAATTCGCCGGACAGTTTCAGGATATGATTCACGATCAGGAAGCGATGATTCAGGAGGCCGTTTTCAAGATTCAGATGGACGCCATATGGGCGGCGCGTCAGGCGGATTAAAAGCCCGCAAAATAAAAACCCTTCCCCCTGTCCCCCTTCCCTTTCAGGGACGGGGGAACATAAAATTGAAAAAGTCCCCCCTGAAAGGGGGGATTTCGGGGGGTTTTATTTCTCAAACAAAGAGCGATATAATTTTTAAGATAGATTTTAAAGAGAGAAAAATATAAAAAAACGGGGGAACGGAAAAAGAAAATGAAAAAAAGATTTTATAAGCGTCTGGGCGCGTTTTTACTGGCCGTCTGGATGATCGCGCAATTATTCCCGATTGCGCCGCCGACGGGGAAAAAGCCGGCTTTATTTTACGCGTCCGCCGCCGCGTCTGACGAAGCGGTAGCGAAAATTATGGAATGGGGCGTCGCCAACGGTTATTCGGACGGGTTGTTTCATCCCGAAAGACTGGTGACAAGAGCCCAGTTCTGCGCCATGGTCAACCGGGCTTACGGCTATCGGGAGACATATCCCGGCGATTTGCCGTTCCGGGACGTTGATCCGACGGCATGGTATTATGATGATATATCTATCGCGTACCGCATGGGCTATTTAACCGGGACAAGCGCGAGCACGGCGAATCCGGAGGGCTATCTTTCCAGACAGCAGGCCATGACGCTGTTGGCGAAAAATTTAAGATTAGACTCCGTCGCGGGCGAAGTCACGGAGTTCACGGACGGCAACCGGTTCGCCAATTATTCAAAAGGCTATGTCAAAGCCGCCGTAGAACACGGATTAATCGCCGGATATTCGGACGGGACTTTCAGACCGGAAGAAAATATCACGCGGGGCGCGATGGCGATTTTATTATATCGCGCTCTTGGCAATCTCGTGAACGAATCCGGCGTGTATGACTTGGGCGACACGTTCGGCAATGTGACCGTTTCCGCGCCGGAGACGACATTGAGAAGCGGGACAATCGCCGGAAATTTATATATTACCGGCGGTCTGGGTCTTGGCAGCGTGGAGATGGAAAATGTACGCGTTTTGGGCGATATAATCGTCGCCGGAACGGGCGTCAGCGAAACCGGAACGGAAAGCGTTGTCTTGCGCAACGTCGAAGCCGATCAGTTACAGATTGATTCTCTGACAGGGCAATATTTATCTTTAAGATCCGAGGGTACGACTTCGATTCAAAATACGACGGTCCGATCAGACGCGTATATTCAAGACCGCACGCCGACCGGACAGGGTTTATTAAATATCAATCTTGAGGGCGAAGCCGAGGACGCGTTCACGCTGTCCGGCAATATCGAGACCGTATCGGACAAGACGCCGTCATCCAATCTTGTCGTCGCGGACGGGACGATTCAGAATCTGACCATTCATGAAGAGGGCGCGGGCTCCACACTGCGCGTGGATAATAATACTACAATAAAGCAATTAAATCTTGACACGGCGGTTCCCGTCACGGGCGACGGCGATATAGCGTCCGTGAATATCAATACCGCCGGCTCCAGCGTCGCCATGCTGCCGGATACCGTCGAAATCCGCCCCGGCATTACATCCCGCGTATCCGGACAGAATATGACAACCACACAGGCGCAGGAATCTTCCGAAGACCCGAGATTATTGGCGGGATACCCCCGCGCCGTGAATATCGCGCCGACGACCTGCACGGCGCAATTTTCGGCGAACAAACCCGGCGTCGTCTACTGGGCCGTCACATCCGTGACGGACGGGTCAGTCACGGACGATTTGTTAATTAATCCGCCCGTGTACGGCTCCCCGACGCTGGCGCACGGCAATACCAGAATCACGGCGTCCAATACCGAGACAAACGCCGCCGTCACGCGTCTGACCGCCGGCGGGGCCTATTATCTCTCCGCCGTGCTTGTGGACGCCCGCGGGACAAGAAGCCCCGTAAAAGTCGCGTCGTTCGCCACCCCGGACGGGACTGTCCCGGCGTTCAACGCGGGTTATCCCGTAATCAGCGAAAACACTTATGATCGCAATTCCAGCGCGATTGACCGTTATCGCGCCCAAGTCATGGTGATGGCCAATAAAAACTGCATGCTTTACTGGGCGTTATATAATCAAGGCAGCGCGACGCCCGCGGGCGGCGATTTCCGATCCGGCTCGCTTTCCGGGTCTATCGCAAGCGGCGTACAGCCCCTCACAAGAAGCTATCCGTCTCTTGTGCAATTAACCGGCTTGACGGAACTGACCAAT
>CAJOFP010000053.1:4033-6223 GCA_905233795.1 uncultured Oscillibacter sp.
TAACGTGCGCAAATTGACTTTCAGAACCGTGGACGGCACTCCGCCGCAGTTTTTAACGGATTTAAGCGTGACGGCCGTCCGCGCCAACGCGCTGACGCTTACGACAACCGTCAACGAAAACGCGACGATCTTCTGGGTCGCCGTGCTGGCCGGGGCGGATTATCCCAAGCCGCAGTCCGGAAGCGCGGTCGTAACCGAAGAATATGCGCGTTTACAAATCTCATCCGGCATGAACGGCGTCAAGGCCGGTTCCGTCAACGCCCGCGCCAATACCCCCGTGACGATTAATATCTCCGGCTTACAGCCCCAGACGGCTTATGACATCTGGTATATCGCCCGCGACACGGCCGGAAATTATTCTTACTATCCGCCGGGAGATTTGGACAATCCCAACGATCCCAATAACCCGCGCCGCGTCTGTATGATTACGACAAATACGCTGGATAATATCCCGCCGACGGCCACACAGGAATTTACGCGCTTTCCTGAGGGCGCGCCCGAAAGTCCTTACGCCGACACCGGCATTCGCATCGTATTTTCCGAGGGCGTACAGCGGGCGGCCACCAATGAACGCCTTATAGATTTATACCGCAATATTTTGGCCGCGAGCACGACGACGGATCGAAATTCCGCCCGCGAATATCTCGCCGATACGCTTCGCAATACGATTAAATTATATGACAGAACCAATCCCGGCTTGCCCGTACAGGTCGCCGAAAGAAACCGGGATAACGAAAATATTATTGAAAACTGGGTAATCGACTACCGCAACGCGCAGGTTTTAACCGAAGACACCCGGACGGTCGTCTATTTCCCAAGCGTACAGGAACGCGTCGGCGAACGTACCAGTTCTTTAAGATTAAGCTCCGGCGTATCGTATTATTTCGCAATCGAGGATATAGCCGATATTTCCAGCGCGCAGAATCCAATGCCCATTACGCGGCTGGATCGCTTCCGCACGCTCTCCGCCCAAGTCGCCTTACAGGCGATCAGCCTGCCTACCAGCGCTTATCCCGAAGGCGTCCCGGATATTGATATGACATTCTCCATGACGCCGATTTCAACTTCCACAGCCGACAGGGCGATTACTTGGGATATGCTGCTCTGGTCCGACACGTCCTGCAAATACGAGCTTTACACGCGAAGCCGTCCGGCGGACGCGACTTCTTATGACAGACCGTGGCGGCGCGTACAGAATCCCGCTCCCGAAAACCGCGCCGGCGTCGGCACCGTCGCCATTCCGTCCACCATGCGCGGACAGCGTTTCGGACAGTCTTTGCATTTTAATTTATACGGCTACGGCGTCGGCGAAACGCCCAATTTAACCGAATTGGAAGACGGCCGCGTCTATGAATACGCGATTAAATTCTTGGAAATCAACGGCGATCCCGAACGCGCCGGCTGGAGTCAGGAAGTGCATTTTAATATTTCCATCGTCGCCGGTTCGTCCATCGAACTGGGCAACTTGGCCGCCAATATCACGGAAGACAGATTCACAACCGCCAAAGCCGAAGAAACAATCCAAGAACTCAGCGCGCCGGACAATCTCGGCTTCCGTCTGACACGGGCGTTTTTGGACACCGTCGCGCCGAATTTCTCATCCGGCCGGCCTATCTTCGACCCCGGCGACACGTCCGTCGAAATGCGTTTGCAACTCGTCCGCTCCGGCATGGTATTCTATGCCCTCGCCCCCGCCGACGGGACGATTACAACCCGCGATCTGGACGGCCTTGTCGTCGACTGGAACCGCAAAGACGATGTCCCCACTTCGGGCAGCGATATTAAATTAGACACGTTCGGCAACGAAATCCGCGATGAGGACGGCAATTCCATCCCGCTCGCGCCGTTCTACGTCACTACCCCGCCGTATCTCGAAATCGTCAATCCCGAATACGACAACCCGGAGATTATCACGGGCAATACGGCGATCACTTCCGGCTCCGTGACCATCACGGCCAGAGGCTTAATCCCGGAAACAAATTATTTCGCCTATTTCGTCACACGCGGCACCGGTCAGACCTATTCCCCCAACGTGCAGATTTATCGCTTTACGACTACCGAAGTCCAGCGGCCTGTTATTACGCTTGACCTCGCCAATCCCATTGTCAACGTCGGCGTCAACCGGGAATCCGAAGTCGATTTCATGATCGCCAACTACAACTCCGCCGCGTTGAGCAATTTATTAAGCCG
>CAJOFP010000053.1:6333-13339 GCA_905233795.1 uncultured Oscillibacter sp.
ACGCAAGCCTTTAAAGACCAAGTCGCCGAGTATATCCGCGCTTCCTCTTCCAATACCGCCGGGACGATTATCGGCGTGGGACACGGCATTGAAATCCAGCCCGGCTCCCGTTACGTCGTGGACGCCAGCACATATCCCATGTCCGAGCGCGCCCAATACGCTTTCTTAGCCGTCGGGCGAAGTCCGTCCGGCTCCGGCGACGCGTTCCGCGCCATTTATCCCTTGGCTCTCGTGGACAACGAAGCCCCCAAAGTCACCGCCGTCGAATCGACTTTAAATATGGACGTTGTGGACGGCAATGTCGGCGATACCTGTTCCGGGCGCGTGTCTTTGACATTTAACGAATATCTCTTCCACAGCGATGACTCCACCTCTCCGCCGACGTTACAGCAAGTCGACCGCGGCACGATTATCGCCGCCAGCCGTCAGCCGGGCGGGGAATATGAAAACTTCATCAGCGTCGGTTCTTTAATCCAGAGCGAATCCAACACCGCCGAAGTCGGCCTCATGCTCAGCGATTCCGAAGTCGGCCACCAGACGCTTACCATCGATTTCGCGTTTGAACACGCGCAGAACGGCGCGTTCATCACGTTTACAACGGATATTTGCGACCNNATTCAGCGCGTCCGCACAATCGTGGACGTAAGCCCGGAGACCGGCGACCCGATTTACGGCTATATCGCCACGCCTCTGATCGAAATCACGCCCGATTGGGACGCCAGAACCAGCCAAGCCACATGATTTTTAATAAATTTAATAAATTTAATAAATTTTATAATCAAAAAGCCCCCCTTATCCAAGGGGGGCGGCATAAATCCATCCAAAACCGCGTAAATTTTACGTCTCTCCGCCGCCGCGTTTCGGCGGAGGAGGGGCGGTTTCATTTATATTTTATTTTTTTAAACGGCTTCCGAAAAGCCCGCGATTCTGAATTTTTTAAACGGCTTCCGAAAAGCCCGCGATTCTGAAAGGAGCGTTTTTATGCGAAATATCAATATAAAACGCGTCGGGAAAAATATAATATTTTTATTTATATTTATATTTTTATTTTTTCCGCCCGTGTTATCCCGCGCCTCGTCGTCCCTGACGCTAAGACTGTCCGCCGATACGCTCACGCTCAAAGACGGCCAGACCGTCAAACTCACCGCCGAGACGAATATATCTTATGATTCCATTTCATGGGATGTCGACGACGCGAATATGATTCAAATCTCAAACGATACCGGAAACGAAATTGAAATCACGGCTTTGCGCCCCGGCGTCACGACTGTCCGCGCTTGGATCGGCAGCGGCGTCTCCGCCGCCTGTGAAATCACCGTCTCCGGGATTGTACTCAATCCCGAAAAATTATCCCTTACCGCTGACGGAAGCGGCAAAATCACGCTCGAACGCTACGGCGCGGCGGAATCCGTCGGCTCTGAAACGCGTGGACAACGGCGCGGAAGTCACAGCCCTTTCCACCGGTTCAACTGTGATTACCTGTACGGGCGGCGGCTTTTCCGCGTCCTGTCCCGTCACGGTCACAAATCGCTACAGCGCGCCTTTTATTAACGGCTATCTCCGCGCCTCCGGCTCCAACGCCGTAAATTTAACTTATTGGCTGAAAAACTCAAATTCCGCGCTTTCATCCGCCGTCTGCGCTTTTTATAATCAAGCCGGACAGTTATCGCAGACCGTGTTTTTGCGGGATTTCAGGCAAGATTTAAATAATAATAATAATTACACGCTTTCTATCCCCTGCGACCCGGATCAAATCGCGTCCGCGAAATTATATTCGCTGGACGCCGATCATCTCCCGCTTTCGCCGGTCAGCGTTCTCGCGCCGCCGTCCGACGGCTCCGCGCCCGATTTCTTATCCGGCTATCCGTCCCATCCCGAAACGTCTTTCGACGCCAATTCAACTGAAATTAACCGCTCCACGGCGAATATCAATATAGCCGCCAATAAAGCCTGTACGCTTTACTGGGCTTTATATTACGCCGATTCCACGGAATCCCCCAATTCGACTATGTTTTTATCTGACAATTTGCCGAATTGTATAGAAAAAGGCCGGTATTCGTTATCACAAAGCGAAATCTATTCTTTAAAATTCTCAAATCTGCGCGAGTTGACGGATTACGCCGTCTGGATATGGCTTTCCGCCCCCGACGCCTCTTCCGGTTCTCTTATGCGTAAAATTCCCGTCTCGACCGGCGATTCCACGCCGCCGACATTCCGCGCCGCTCCCGCTTTGCTGGAAACGAAATCCAACAGCCTGACTTTCTCGTTTACTCTCAGTGAGGAAGCGACGCTTTACTGGTCCGCGTTCCCGGCCGGTACGAATATGCCCGCTTCAAGAGAAATCGCCATAAATCAGATTGTCAGCGGCGAAAACGCGGTCAGGCACGGCCTTGTCCGCGCCCTCGCCAATAACCCTTCCACTTTCAGCGCGACAGGCCTGAGCCCCGAAAACGATTATGACATCTGGTTCATCGCCCAAGATACCAGCGATAATTATTCAAATTATCCCGCCGGGAATCCCAATAATGCCGACGATCCCACCAGCCCGCGCCTTACTTCCTGTATTACGGCCTCCACGCTGGACACCGTCGCGCCGTCCGTGACTCAGGAATTTACGCATTATCCGTTAAATTCCCCCGGCGCCCCCTATGCCGATACCAGCGTAAAATTAATCTTCAGCGAACCGATCCGGCTGACGGAAAAAAATATCAATATTTTAGATTTATACGCCGCCGTCGCCGACGCCTCGTCCGACGCCGAACTGAACGCCGCCCGCGATGCCCTCGCCGACGCCCTCCGGGATAATATTATTCTCTATATTCATGACCCGTCCAATTCGTCTTTATATTCCTCCGTACAGGAACGCGATTCATCCAATCAAAATAATCATTCTCTCTCGTGGACGATTGATTACCGTTTCGCCCGCGTGGAATCCGACGCCGACGGCAAAAAAATAATTTTAACCCTCCCCACGACAAACGAAATATCCGGCGCGCCGACCAGCGCGTTATCTCTCATCGGCGGCAAAACGTATCATTTTGAGATTTCCGGCTTTTCCGATACGTCCGAAAACGCCAACGCCATGCTGACAACGCGCCTGAATCATTTTACAACCGCGTCCCCGAAAGCCGAATTAAGCCGCTTATCCCTCCGGGCTTCCAGCTATCCCGCCGGAGTTGATACAATCGATATGGCTTTTTCCGTCTCCCCCGTCTCCACCTCACGCGCCGATGAGAACGCCTATTGGGATTTAATTCTCTGGTCCGACACGTCCGCCGAATATGAAATCTATACCCGCAGCCGCCCCGCCGATTCCAGTATATACGATTTCTCTTGGCGGCTTGTGCAAGATATAACCGGCGAAAGCGCGTCCACTGAAATTACAGTCCCGGCCGGCGTCACATCCGCCGGAAGCAGTCTGCACTATCACGCCCAAAAATTACGCGAAAGCGAAATTCCTGATTTATCGCAATTAAAAGACAACCGCGTCTACGAATACGCGATTAGATTCTTAAATATCAACGGACAGTCCAACCGCGCCGCGTGGAGCGGTCAGGTTACGTTTCAAATCTCCGTGATCAGCGGCGATTTCACGGACATCTGGAATCTCGCCGCCGATCTGACGCCCGATCAATTCAATACCGCGAAACGCGCCGGGACAATCACGGATATTAGCGCGCCCGACAACCGCGAATTTTCCGTTTCGCGCCTTTTCGTCGATTCCGAACCGCCTGAATTTATCGCGGGGCGTCCGATTTTCACAACCGACGACACGTCCGTCCGAATCAAATTATTATTAAACCGCGCCGGGACAATCTATTATTGCCTCGCCCCCGTTGACGGCTCTTTACCGGTCATGGACGAAAATCACGAATTTGTCACGCTTGCCCAGAGAAATACAATCCCGACCAGCGGCGGACAGTCCAATTTAATCCCGTTCAAATTATTCTCGCCCTCTTACCGTGATGTCGTCAGCGCGCGCTATCAGGACGAAAACGAAAATATTATATGCGGCTCCGTTACCACGGCAAACGGCATCGCCAGTCTGGATATTACAAATCTTTTGCCCGAAACGGATTATTTTATCTGCTTCGTACTGCGCGGCGTCAGTCAGGTCTATACGCCTTACGCCCAGTTATTTAGATTTAATACTTCAACCGCCGCGCCGCCGGTTTTATCCGGGCGTTTATTCAATCCCGTGATTCAATTATCATCCAGCCGCCCGGCGCGTTTGGATTATATTTTCATCAATCCCAGCGCGATTCAAATTCTCTCCCAGCCTTTCTGGAACGCCGATCCGTCCGGATTCGTCAATCCGCCTTATGACGCTTATCAAAATATTTCCAACGTGTTGCGCGCCATGTCCGCGAACTGTATCGACTCCGACGCCTCCGTTTTCGATCAATACGCGTCTCAGGAATTTAAAAATCAAGTCGCTTTATATATACGAAACGCGTCCCAAGATTCCCAATATATCCCCGCCGCCGGGCATGATATAAATTTAAACGCCAATCAAATTCATCGAATCAACTTCGCGGATTTAACGCTTGCGCAAAATACGCGTTACGCGCTGGCCGCCGTCGTTTCCGGCGCCGCCGGATACGCTTTCCGCGCCGTCATGCCAATCACGAAACCGGATTCAACGCCGCCTGAAATTATAAATATTAACAACGCGCTGAAAATGGACGTTGAAAATCAAACCCAGTTAGACACCTGTTCGGGCCGCGTGACTTTGACATTTGACGAAATTTTATATTTCCAAGAAAATGACACGACGCGCCGTCCGATTGATAATGGCCCCGTATCCAGTCCGCGCCGCGCCGCTTTCCCGGATTTCATCGGCATGGGCGAATTAATTTCCAACGCGTCCGAAGGCAAAGCCGATGTATACGACGGCGACGAAAATCAGGTCGGACAAAACGCGGAGGCTGTTATGATACAATTCACCAACGCGAAAGACGGCGATTTCATCACGTTTAACACAAATCTCTGTGACGCCGACGGCAACACGCGTTCCGCCGATCTGACCGTAAGAATTAAAATTTATCAGCTCAGCGACGGGACATATACGCCGCAAGTCGAAATTACCTCCGCCGAATGGATTAAAAAATAATAAAATAATAAAATAAAAAATTCCCCGCCGCGTGAGACGTGACGGGGGATTTTTTTATAAATTATAATAATATTATAATAATTTTATTATAAATTTTATAATCTTGTGACAACGGGAATGACCATCGGGGAACGGCGCGTATTTTTATATAAATAGCCGCTGACGGCGGATTTCACCGCGCCGCGTAATTCGCCGTCGTCGCGCTGATGTTTGCGCGTCACGGCTTCGGCGGCCTCAAACGCGATATTTTGCAACTCGTGTATAAAATCGCCGGATTCTTTTACATAAATAAAGCCGCGTGTGATAATTTCCGGCGGCGCAAGCAACGCGCCGTCTTGGGACGCCACCGGCATGACGACAACCACCATACCGTCTTCGGCAAGACGCTTTCTGTCCCGCATGACCACCGCGCCGACGTCGCCCACGCCGGAGCCGTCCACAAAGATTTCACCCGCCGGGACAGATCCGTTTATTTTCATCGTCTTGCCCGTGATTTCTATCACAGACCCGTTTTCGGCGATTGCGATATGATTGCGATCAATGCCCATCTGCTGCGCCAAACCGGAATGAATCTGTAACATTCTTTGTTCGCCGTGCAGCGGGACAAAAAATTTCGGCTTTGTCAACGCGTGTATAATTTTTAATTCTTCCTGACAGGCGTGACCTGAAACGTGTAACATATCGGCTTTGTTATAAATTACTTTTACGCCTTTTCTGAATAATTCGTTAATCACGCGGCTGACCGTCACTTCATTGCCGGGAATCGCCGACGCGGAGATAATGACTTTATCGCCGGGGCCAAGTTCCACTTGTTTATGCGTCGAAAACGCCATGCGATATAACGCCGACATTTCCTCGCCCTGTGATCCCGTCGTAATAATTACCTGCTTTTCCGGGGGGAGATTTTTAATCCGGCTAATATCCGTAAGCGTATTGCGCGGGGGCTTCATACAGCCCAGTTCCATCGAAACGCGCATAATATTTTCCATTGACCGTCCCGTGACGGCGACTTTACGCCCGCACGCGGCGGCGGCGTCCAAAACCTGTTGAATCCGGTGGACGTTTGACGCGAATGTCGTGACGATTAAGCGTTCACTACAATTCCGAAACTGTCGAATAAACGTCTTGCCGACTTCGCGTTCGCTGACCGTATAGCCGGGGCGTTCGACGTTTGTCGAATCGGCGCAGAGACATAAAACGCCCTCTTTGCCGAGTTCGCCCAGACGCGCCAAGTCAATCACTTCGCCGTCAATCGGCGTGGAATCTATTTTAAAATCGCCCGTATGCAAGACCACGCCCATTTTCGTATGAATGGCGAACGCGACGGAATCCGGAATCGAGTGATTGACGTGAATAAATTCGACGTTGAATTTCCCGGCGCGGACGCTCTGTCCGGCGTCTATAACCGTCATGCGCGTGGACTGGACAAGTCCAAATTCCTCTAATTTTAAATTAATCAAACCGGCTGTAAAGCGCGTACAATAAATGGGAATATTAATCTGTCTCAACACATGGGGAATCGCGCCTATATGATCCTCGTGGCCGTGGGTGATAAACATGCCGCGAATGCGGGCGCGGTTTTTCAAAAGATACGAAATATCCGGGATCACGCTGTCAATGCCGTACATATCATCTTCGGGGAACGCCATCCCGCAATCCACTATAATAATCTCTCCGCCGTATTCATAGACGGTCAGATTTTTGCCGATTTCATCCAGACCGCCCAAGGGTATAATTTTCAGTTTTTCCGCCATAAATTTCTCCTTTTCATAAAATTCATAAAAATAAAAAATCGAGCCGCAAATAAAATAATTCAATAAATTAAAATAAATAAAAATATAAAATAAATAAATAAATAAAATAATGACCCCGACGGTTTCGCGGACGCGGCGG
>CAJOFP010000054.1:0-4448 GCA_905233795.1 uncultured Oscillibacter sp.
TTTCGGATCCGCGAGCCCCGCCACGGACCATATGCCGGAAACTTCCAGAGCCTCTTTCCGGGTCATATCCGGCAAAATCGACGGTAATCTCTTCGCCATCATGGATTTCCCCGCGCCGGGACTGCCGATTAATAAAATATTATGCGAACCCGCCGCCGCGATTTCCAAAGCCCGTTTCACTTGTTCCTGTCCCATGACATCACACATATCCGGCAAAATCGCGCCGTCGTCCGACGGCGTCCACGGTTCCTGCGGCTTTAATTTTTCCTGTCCCCGCAAATGCGCCACCAGCGCCCGCACATCCGGCACGCCGTACACGATAAAATTATTATTATTTAAATTATTATTATTTTCTAAATCTTTCGCGTTTATATCCGGGTTTAAATTCGCGTTTAAATTCGCGTTTGCAATCGACGTTTCCGCCGCCAGCGTCGCTTCCGGGGCGTTTTCCAGCGGGACAAATAATTGCCGGATTCCGTTCCGCCGCGCCGCCATCGCCATAGGCAAGACGCCCGTCACGGGACGCACGGCGCCCGATAACGACAATTCACCCAGAAAAGCGGCGTCCTCCGGCAGCGCGGGCAAATCTTCCATCGCCGCCAACAATCCGGCGAAAATCGGCAAATCGTAAACCGTCCCGGCTTTACGCTGTCCGGCGGGAGCTAAATTGACTGTAATTCTTCCCTGTGGGAAACTCGCCCCGCAATTTTTCACCGCCGCCCGTACCCGTTCCCGCGCCTCTTTGACCGCCGCGTCCGGCAGTCCGACCATATCAAAAGACGGCAGTCCGCCCGATAGAAAACACTCTACGCTGACTTCATATCCCGTTATGCCTTTCAATCCGAGAGATCGAATCGTCACCACCATCGCCGTCGCTCCTTTCGTATCTGTCTATTAATAAATATTTATAATAAATTATTTTATTTTTTATTTTTACTTTATTTTACCATAAATACATCGAAAAGCAAATAAAGCGAATGATAATTATCACGCAATCAACAAGCGATAAAAAAGCGATAATCAAACAAGGATAAAAAATACGCGGCGAAACGCGTAAAAATTCGCCGCGTGTTATTTTATTTAAAATTTTATTTAATTTTATTAATTTTCCCGTCCATATCGCCGGGTAAAATCCGCGATTTGATTCAAAAACGCGTCGGAAAAGATTTGATTTTCACGCGCCCGCCAAGTCCAATTCGTTCCCAGCGTGGACGGACGATTTAAACGGCACGAGTTATCCAGTCCGAGCCAGTCCTGAACGGGTATGACGCACAATCGCGCCCGGCTTCGCATAGCCGCGGCGATAAACGGCAGATATAATTTTTCATCCGGCGTATAATCATCGCATAAATAATCCCGAACGGCTTTATATTCTATCTCAGGTCGATTTTCTAACCAGCCCATGACCGTTTCATTATCATGCGTTCCCGTATAGACAACGCAATTTTCTATATAATTATGCGGCAGATAATCCGCCGCGCTTCCCGTGTCGCGGGAGTCGAACGCGAATTGTAAAACTTTCATACCCGGAAAACCCGTATTTTTTACCAATTCCCGTACAGAATCCGTTACATATCCCAAGTCCTCGGCGATTACGTCATGATCGCCAAGTTTAGCTTTTATATTTTCAAATAAATCCATGCCCGGACCGGGTTCCCAGTGTCCGCCCGCCGCCGTTTCGGGGATTTCGCCATTGATAACCGGAATCGCGTAATATTCATCAAAGCCCCTGAAATGATCAATCCGCAACACGTCATATAATTCAAAACAATGCTTTAAACGCTTCATCCACCAGTCATAACCCGTTTTCTTGTGATAATCCCAGTTATACAACGGATTGCCCCATAACTGACCGTCGGCGGCGAATCCGTCCGGCGGACATCCCGCCACGGCTATAGGCGATAATAATTTTTTAAATTCATGATTATTATTTATATTTATATTATTAATATTATTATTAATATTAAATTGAAATAATTCAGGATTCGCCCAAGTATCCGCGCTGTCCATAGCGACATAAATGGGAATATCGCCGATAATTTTTATATTTTTCCCGTGCGCGTAATTTAATAAATCGGAAATTTATATCATCTCGCAATAAATCGCGCATAAAATTCAGCGCGGCGGGCTGACGCGTCTGGTATTCCTCCGGCCATTCCGTCCACGCGATATTGCCGAAATAATTTTTAATCGCCATAAACAGCGCGTAATCGTCCAGCCAAGCGCGATTTTGCTTGATAAATTCCTGATAATCAGCATTATTTTCAAGATTTTTATATTCCCGCTCAAACGCCCGTCTCAAAAGCGGCTCCCGGACCTGATATAATTTCCCATAATCAATTTTATCCGGCTTATTATTATCAAAAGCCGCCGCGCATTCGTCACGCGTTAAAATCCCCTGTTCGCACAGCGTTTCCAAATCAATAAAATACAAATTCCCGGCGAACGTCGAAAAGGATTGATACGGCGAGTCGCCGTAACCGGTCGGGCCGAGCGGCAGGATTTGCCAATAAGACTGTCCGGACGCGGCGAGACAATCAATCCAGCGTCGGGCATACTTCGAGAAACAGCCGATCCCATACGGCCCCGGCAGGCTGAACACAGGTAATAAAATTCCCGATTCCCGTTTCATGATTTTTTTATATCCCCCCAGAATCATACGCGCATATTTTTATATTAAATTTATATTTTAATTTATATATAATTTAAATTAATTCTAAAATCATAAATTGCCACGGTTTCGCGTGTAAAACGCCGTTTTTTATATGATAATCATGATAATTATTTAATAAAATATTTTGAATTATCGCGCCCGGCAATATAATATCCTGTTCTTGATCCTGAAAATTGCCGAGTATCAAAATATCTTGTTTCGCGCCGTCTTGATTTTGATTCAATCCCCGCCGGAAATACGCCATTAAATTTTTTTGATTGATTAAATACGGCTCTGTCTTGCCATATACAATCGTCTCTTGATATTTCGGATTTTTTCTTAATTGAATCAAATCACGATAGAAATTCCAGACCGAATCCGGGTCATCCCGTTCGGCTTTTAAATTTATATTTTTATAATTTTTATTCACCGGCAGCCACGGCGTACCGGATGTAAATCCGGCGTTTAAATTATCATCCCACTGGAACGGCGTCCGGGCGTTGTCACGCGAATATAAATTAATAATTTTTATCGCCTCTTCCGGCGATAAACCGGCGTTTAACGCCACTTGATACTGATCCCGCGCCGATATGTCATCTATTTGATTAATACTTTCGCAACGCGTGTTTTCCATGCCGATTTCCTGTCCCTGATATAAAAACGGCAGTCCGCGCAGCATGAAATTCAAGCCGCCCAATAATTTTTTGGCCTGTATCGCATACGGCCCGTCAAGAACGCCCTCCGGCAAGTAACGCGATACTCCCCGCGGTTCGTCGTGATTTTCGATAATATTACATAAAAAGCCGACGTTTTCCGTCTTTTTCTGACTTTCAAAACAGGCTTTTTTATATTCATCCGGCGTAATTTTTTTATGCGCGTACCAGCCTTTTTTATCCTGTCCCAGAATCGCCTCGTTAAAATCAAACATCGTGGAAAAACAACCGTTTTCGCCGATAAAGCGCGGCAGTTCCGATTCTTTTTCGTTGAATACTTCGCCGGCTGTGAACGCGTTATATTTATCAAAACATTCCCGCGCCATTTCGTCCAGAAAATCCGTGACGCCCCGCGCCTCTTCCAGCATATTATCTATATCACACAATCCGTCGTCACGGTCCGCCGGATAATCGTGGAACGGCAGGGCTTTTTTTATATTAATAATCGCGTCGATACGAAATCCCGCCAGACCTTTTTCCAGCCACCAATTTATCATGCTGTAAATTTCCCGTCGGACTTCGGGATTTTCCCAGTTTAAATCCGGCTGTTTCTTATGAAATACATGTAAATATATTTTATCCTCATGTCCGGGCAGTTTCGACCAGACCGGTCCGCCGAAATAGCTTCGCCAATTACACGGCAATTTTTCACCCTCATGCCAATCTTGAATATAAAAATATTTGCCGTATTTCCCGTCCGGATTCTCACAGGCTTTACGAAACCATTCATGTTCGTCCGAACAGTGATTGACGACTAAATCCATGACAATGCCAATATCGCGTTTTTTGGCTTCTCTTATCAATTCATCCATATCGTTCATATCGCCGAAACGCGGGTCTATACGATAATAATCCGAAATATCATAACCCTGATCCGCCAGCGGCGATTGATAAATCGGCGAAAGCCATACAATGCCGATCCCCAGTTCTTTTAAATAATCCAGTTTCTCAATTACGCCCCGTAAATCGCCGATCCCATCCCCGTTAGAATCTTTAAAACTCTTGGGATAAATCTGATACGCCGTTTTACCGTGCCACCATTTGCGCTCCATAAAAATCATATCCCTTTCGCGTATTTTTAT
>CAJOFP010000054.1:4492-16368 GCA_905233795.1 uncultured Oscillibacter sp.
GCGTCCGGCGTGTAAACAGGTTATCGCCGTAACCGGCGATTTCACAATTTTTTCCGCCTCAGCTTTGTATAGGTTTATCCATTGCCAAAAACCCGCTTTTTTTATAAAATCCATGAAAAATATAAAATTAAATATAAATATATAAAAAAATATAAATATATAAAAATTATAAAATATAATATATAATATTATATAAAATAACCCGCGAATCTTACAGGGGGAATTTGGAAAAAGCTATGGCAATTACAATCAGGCAAATCGCGGAACGGGCGGGCGTCAGTACGGCTACTGTCTCGAACGTGATTCACGGAAAAATCCACAAAGTCTCATCCGATACCGTGCGGCGCGTCCGGCGTATCATGGATGAAATGGGCTATCAACAGGAAACCGGCAACCGCGTCAGCAGCGACACAAAATTGGTCGCCGTCCTGATTCATTATAATTACTGGTTTGAAAATTCCGTTCTGGCCGATCCGTTTTACGGCGTTGTCACGGGCAGTATGGAAGAGGCTTTACGCCGCCACGATACCGGCATGTTACTTTACGCGTCCCGAAATATCGAAGAAATTTTATTGGCTTTGCGCAAATGGGATGTTGACGGTATGATCGCCGTTTCTTTTTCCTGTGAGGACTGCGGCAAATTATATCATTTAATGCGTAAGCCTATGATTTCTATCGACGCGACCGGCGAAATCCCCAATCCCGTCCCCAATATCGGACTGGACGACGAGGGCGGCGGTTTTCTCATGCTTCAGCATTTACTGGAACTCGGCTATGAGCATATCTATATGGCGGGCGGCGCCAATGACGGCATCGATCATCGCCGCTGGATCGGCGCAAAACAAATTCGTTCCACATCTCTATTTTTAGAACGGCGGGCAAAACTGGAATTTCTGCCCTTGGGATTCTCGCGGGATGTGCGTGAAAATCGCTATCGTGAAATCGTCCGACAAGTCCCGTTCAAGCGCAAGACCGCCTTTTTCTTCACGGCGGATTCTCTCGCTATGGAGGCAATGGGCATTTTCGCCGCGTGGGGCATTCGCATTCCCCAAGACGCCGGCGTCGCCGGTTTCGACAATTCTTTCAACGCCGTGCATTTTTCTATCCCGCCGCTTACAACCATTCATCAGGATATACGGGAAAAGGGCCGGATCGCCGTGGAAGAACTGGTCTCCGCTCTTCAAAATCCGGATTATATCCCGCGAAGTCATATTTTACCCGTATCTCTGGTGAAACGGCAGTCCGTTTAATTTACAGGAAAACCGTCAAATTATACAGATTTAAATTATAAATCTTATATTCTTAGTTGGTTATGCGCGTAACTTATTTACACATTGGCGAAAAAATGTTATGATAAATATGATAATAAAATAAATAATGAAATAATAATTATATTTTATATTTTATTATATACAAACCGGGAGGCGCGAATATGGCGGAAAAACAGTCCCAATGGTGGAAAGAGAGCGTCGTCTATCAAATCTATCCGCGTTCGTTTCAGGATTCCAACGGCGACGGAATCGGCGATTTAAACGGCATACGCTCAAGATTAGACTATCTGGCGCGGCTGGGGATTGATGTTATCTGGCTTAGTCCCGTTTATAAATCGCCCAATGACGATAACGGTTATGATATTTCCGACTATCAGGCCATTATGGACGATTTCGGGACAATGGACGATTTTGACGCCTTATTATCCGAAGCGCACGCGAAAAATATTAAAATCGTCATGGATTTAGTCGTCAATCACACTTCGGACGAACATCCGTGGTTTATCGAGAGCCGGTCGTCTAAAAATAATCCCAAACGTGATTTTTATATCTGGCGCGACGCCAAACCCGACGGAACGCCGCCGACAAATTGGGGCAGTTGTTTTTCCGGTTCCGCGTGGGAATTTGACGAAAAAACAAATCAATATTACTTGCATTTCTTTTCCAAAAAACAGCCGGATTTAAACTGGGACAATCCGAAAGTCCGCGACGCCGTATTTGACATGATGTCATGGTGGTGTGACAAGGGCATTGACGGTTTTCGCATGGATGTCATTTCCATGATTTCAAAGCCGGATATTTATCAAGACTCTCCCACGCATGGCGGTTTATACGGCGATTCGAGTATTACCTGCAACGGCCCCCGCGTACATGAATATTTGCGCGAAATGCGTCAACGCGTATTATCGAAATATAATCTCATGACCGTCGGCGAGACGGCGGGCGTAAATCTGGAAGAAGCTAAAAAATACGCGAACGCGAACGGCACGGAATTAAATATGGTCTTTCAGTTTGAGCATGTGGATTTGGATTCCGGCGCGGGCGGCAAATGGTCTAAAAATCCCATGTCGTTAATCGCGTTAAAATCCAATTTATCCAAATGGCAGAACGGCCTTGACGGCGTGGCGTGGAACTCGTTATTTTTCTGCAATCACGATCAACCCCGCGTCGTATCGCGTCTGGGCGATAATTCCCCCGTATCGGCGAAAGCTATAGCGACTATGTTGCACATGATGCAGGGGACGCCTTATATCTATCAAGGCGAAGAATTAGGCATGACAAATTGTCCGTTCGGCGCGATTGAAAATTATAGAGATATAGAGACTTTAAACGCCTATCGTGAACTGACGGAATCCAAACAGCGCGAACCAGAAGAATTATTATCCTGTATCGCGTACAAGAGCCGCGACAACGCCCGAACCCCTATGCAATGGGATAATTCCCCCAACGCCGGTTTTACATCCGGTACGCCTTGGATTATGACAAATCCCAATTATAAAACAATCAACGCCGCCGCGCAGATAAATAATCCCGATTCCGTATTTTCTTATTATCAAAAATTAATCGCTTTACGTCATGAAAGCGACTGGAAAAATATTATTATTTATGGCCATTATGATTTATTATCGCCCGACGATCCGGATATTTTCGCCTATACAAGAGAATTAGACGGTCGTAAATTATTAATTATATGCAATTTTACGGCGAAATCCCGGCGTTATACAATCCCGGAAGAAATCAAATGGCAAAATTATAAATCCGTTATCAGCAATATAAATAATAATACTCTCGCCCGCGAATTAAATTTAAATCCGTGGGAAGCGGACGTTTGGGAATTAATTTAAATTATATTAAATTTATATATTTATATTTTTATCTTGATTTGTGGGAGAAAATTTCTCCAGCAAATAAAAATTCTTGAAAGGATGTCAAAGAGAATGAAAAAGAAACTGCTTGCGTTGCTTCTGGCGGGCGCGATGGCGTTTGGTCTCGCCGCCTGCGGCGGTTCCGGTGACGCTGGAAACGCCGGGGAAAGCGATAACGCCGGAAACGCCGCCGCCACGTCGATCCGCCTTGTCAACGGCAAAATCGAAGTGGACGCGTCTCTCAAAAAATTGGCGCAAATGTACGAGGAAGAAACGGGCGTCCATGTGGAAATTGAATCCATGGGCGGCGGCATTGATATTCAGGGAACGCTCAAAGGCTATTATCAGGCCGGGAATATGCCGGATATTTTCGTGAACGGCGGCGCGAGCGATTTCGCTAACTGGTCGGGATTATGCGCCGATATGAGCGGCGAGGCGTGGGCGTCTGATACCGACGCGGCCTATGTCAACGAAGACGGCGTCGTCGGCTTCCCGTATACCGTCGAGGCGATTGGTCTTGCCTATAACGCGGATATTCTGGAAAAAGCCGGCGTTGATCCCGCCGGATTGACCAGCCCCGCCGCGTATGAAACCGCGTTCGCCCAAATCGACGCCATGAAAGACGAGTTAGGCATTACCGCCGTTGTCGGCTATTATACCGAGCCCGTCAATTTATACTGGTCCACCGGCAATCACCTGTTCGCCAATTACGAGGACGCCGGTCTTGACCGTGACGACACGACCTATTTTGACCTGCTCAGCGACGGCGGACAATTAGACGTGGATCGTTTTACCGATTTCGCCAATTTCGTGGCTTTGTTACAGCAATACGCCGATCAAAGCATGATGATTTCCGGCACTTATGACCAGCAGATTTTGAATTTCGCGTCGGGCAAATACGCCTTTGTCACTCAGGGCTCTTGGATCGGCGCGACGATGACCGCCGATGACGCCGACGCATACGCCGCCGCCGGTAATTTCAAAGTCGGCATGGCGCCTTACGCGTTCCAAGACGGCATTGACACCATTCTGACCAATTCCCCGTCTTGGTGGGCGGTCTACGCCGACGGACAGGTTGACGCCGCGAAAGCGTTCCTGCAATGGCTGACGACTGACGCCGCTCAAGAAGTTCTCGTCATGGAAGCCGGATTTATCAGCCCGTTCAGCTCCAGCAAATATATCGCCACGGATCCGTTCGCCCAGACCATTTCCGATTATCAGAACGCGGGCAAGACATCCGGTTGGCACTGGCTCGGCAATAAAGAAGGACTTGCCCAGAACTATACCGGTCAAGTCTTTAACGATTACGCGCAGGGCAATCTCGACACGGCGCGTTTCGTTGAGATTATGCAACAGGTTTGCAAATCCGCTTACGCCGGATAATTTAAATTAATTTAAATTTATAAACGCTTTCAAAATTCCCGCCGTCACGCGGCGGCGGGAGTTTTCATTTTAAAATATTTTTAAATTATTTTCAAGTATTTGCATAATTTTAAATAAAAAGGGGCGTTTTATCATGAATACGGATTCCTCCGGCGGATTGAAAAAGGCGCTGTCTCTGTTATTGCTGATTGGCGGCGCGGCGTTATTAATTATATCACTGGTTTTTGATTTTATGGGCAGTAAGGCGGGATGGCGCGGCCCGGCTCTCGTGATTGGTCTGATCGCTTTCTTTGTCGGTCTGTATGTATTCCCGACGCTTACACATCATCGTGATATAGTAAATGTTATATTTTTATTCCCCCTGTTGTTTACATTCGGCGTGACAGTGATTATCCCGTTACTGCTGGGCATTTTCTATTCTCTCACCGACTGGACCGGCATTCGCTATACGCATTTCGTGGGCTTGGCGAATTACGCCGCTATGTTCCGTGAAGTCAGCTTTTTATGGTCTTTATTGATTACGGTTTTATTCGTCGTGTTTAACATGGTTCTTGTGAATCTGGTGGGCTTCGCGCTGGCGTTGTTGTGCACAAGTAGATTAAAAGGCGTCGGATTCTTCCGGGCGGCGTACTTCCTGCCGAATTTAATCGGCGGCATTGTCTTGGGCTATGTCTGGCAATTCGTATTTAATAACGTACTTGTCAAAATCACAGGCGCGTCTTTATTGACCAATACCCCGACCGCGTTCGCCGCGATTATTGTCGTTTATATATGGCAATACGCCGGTTATATCATGTTGATTTACGTCAACGGGCTTGTGACGGTTCCCGGCGACGTGATAGAGGCCGCCGCGATTGACGGCGCCAACGCCTTTACGACTTTAATCCGCATTAAAATCCCCATGATCGCTTCTACCATTACAATCTGCACGTTTTTGACGCTGACTTCCGCGTTCAAGCAATTCGATGTCAATATGGCGTTGACGAACGGCACCGGGTCTGTACAGAATTTCTTGGGCAATTATCTGACCAACGATTTCTAAAAACAGTTACGCCCTCGGACAGGCGAAAGCCGTTTTGTTCTTTATTATTTTAGCTTGCGTTTCTCTGGTTCAGGTCCGTATCTCCAACAGTAAGGAGGTAGAATTATAATATGAAAACGAAATTAAAACCGGGTACGTTCGCCGCCATTATGATTATCGCTGTAGCCGTGGCGATTTATACGCTTATGCCGTTCTTTCTGGTCTGCGTCAACGTATTTAAAAACGCGAACGGCATTGTCGCCGATCCGGTAGGCGTCGCGGGGATGAGCGTTTCCCAGATGATCACGAATTTCACAAACGTCGTGAATAACTCGAATTTCAGTTTCTGGTACGCGTTCGGAACTTCAGCTATAGTCACGATTATTTCTTTAATATTATTGGCTTTATTCGGCGGCATGGCGGCATGGGTTATCTGCCGCAATAAAACAAAATGGTCAACGGCGATTTATATGGTCTTTATCGCGTCCATGATTATCCCGTTCCAAGTCGTCATGCTGCCGTTAATCTCGACGTTCCGGGATGTCGGTAATTTTGTGGGCTTGTCCATGCTGCAATCTATTCCGGGAATCGTATTCGCCTATTGCGGTTTCGGCGGCGCCATGACGGTTTTTATCTTGACCGGCATGGTAAAAACAATCCCGTATGACTTGGAAGAAGCGGCGTCGATTGACGGCTGTTCTTATGAGGGCATTTATTTCAGAATCATATTGCCGTTACTGCGTCCGTCCGTCGTGACTGTTACTATTTTAAATGGCATGTGGATATGGAATGACTATCTTTTGCCGTCGCTTATGCTCGGACAGAACGGACGCGTCAAGACGCTTCCTGTCGCTGTTCAGGCCTTTGTCGGGTCTTACGTCAAGCAATGGGATTTGATTCTGACCGCCGCTTTACTCGCCATGATTCCCATGATTATTATTTTCTTAATCGCGCAGAAACAAATCATGAGCGGCATGGTGGAAGGCGCCGTGAAATAAAATATTATTAAATTATTATTATATTATCATGAAAATATTTGACCCGGACGGGCCGTTGATGTCGGCGTTAAATACGCTCGCGGATTTGGTATTCTGTAATATTTTATTTTGCCTGTTTTCTCTCCCGTTGATTACAAGCGGCGCGGCGTTGTGCGCTTTATATGATTGCGTATTCAGCATTTTAGATCAGCGTGAGGAAAGTTTTATCGCGCTTCAATTCTGGAAAGCGTTCCGACGCAATCTCAAGCCGGGCGTGATATTATATTTGATTATTTTAATTTTTATCCTGATATTATGGGCGTATGCGCAAGCCGTCAATACGCTGTCGGGAGATTTAAAAAATATTTATCAAGTCACGTTTTTGATTCTTTTATTTTTATTTTTATCCGGCGCGCAATATATTTTTCCCTTACAGGCGCGGAATAGCCGGAAAAATTTAGATTTAAATTTAAAAAATAAAAATACCGGCGATATTTTATATATTTTAAAAAACGCTTGGATTTTAAGCGCCGTCGCCCTGCCCCAGACATTATGCTGTCTCGTGATTGATATTCTCGCGGTTTATATCTCGTTTTTCATGAATCCCGCCGGACCGCGTATCTGAACGGCTTTTTCTTCCGCGCCGCCTTTCGCAGATTAAAATAATAAATCAACTCCCGTCGATTTCAAGACGGGAGTTTATTTTTATCGCCTTACGCGTATCAATTTTATCTTGCCAAAACGCTTAAAATTTTTATTTTCACGCTTTGCTTTGCGCGTTCATCCACGCGAAAAGATTATTATATTCCGTTCCGTCCGGCCCGACGGCTTTTTCCGTCCCGCCGCCGTTATTCGTCGGATTGAAGCCCATGATTTCATCTTCCGGGCCGTTCTTGATCGCGTCGCGGTCCTGCACGCCCGTCACTTGATTGTTAAACGTGTACACCCACGCGAAATGGCCTATATAGACCGCGTCGGGATCGTCACTGCCCGGAACGGTGTCGAACATTGAGTACCACGCGTTTTCCGCGCCGGCCTGTAACAATGCCCGATACGTCGGCATAGAGAAAAATTGCGGCGTCACGACCGGGTCTGTATAGGCGTTGACAAACCAGATGGGTATATTTTTCATCGCGTTGATTTTCTCATCCGTCATCCAGCGTTCCGCCGTCATAATATAACCGTCGTTGCCGTCATAGGCGTAACTTCCGTCGTCCTCTTTTTCAAATACGCTCCACGCGTAAGCCTCACAGTTCGGATACGCCGCCGCCCAGAAATCGGGATAATTTACCAGCATATTCATTGTCATATAGCCGCCGTTGGAACAGCCGCCTAAATAAATTCTATTTTCGTCTATATCGGAATTGGTGGATAAATAATATTCAATCGTGTCCATTAAGATTTCCGTATAGCGCGAGACTAAATCGCCGCCGCTGTTGGTTCCGTCGCCGCCGTCCATCCAGTACGTTTCACACTGGACAGCCAAGACATACGCGCCGTCCGCGCCGTCTTTCGTATTAAAATAAGACTGGATTTCATCACGATTCAACGCCACGACTTCATTGCCGATTAATTCTATATCAACATCCGTTCCGCCTTCGCCCTGTCCGTGTAACCAGATAATCAACGGATTTTTTACGCCGTCCTGTATTAAATCTTCCGGCGCGTTGGCGGCGTAACGCAACGTGTATTCTTCTTTTTCGCCCGTCATGGGGTTTTCATACTCGCCCGTAAATTCTCCGCGATCCGTGAACGCTTCTGTTTCGGGACAGATACGCGAATCAATCAGATCCGCGTTTAAAACATAATTTTCGCCGTCTATATTGACACAGGCGATGACCGGATATTCTTCCGCCCATTGATTCATGAGAATTTCTAAATTATACACAAACGGCGAGCCGCTTTTCGTCTGCGTCGTCTCTAAATCTAACGTGACATAATTCGCGCCGTCCAGCGTATCTTCCAGCGCGTCGCCGTTCTCATCCGAGAAATAAACGTCCGTGACATTCCGAATCGCGCCCGCCGTCACCGCTAACGCGTCCTGACCGGTCACTTCTTTTCCGGGTTCGGGCAGTTCCATAATAATTTTCGGCACGCCCGGCCCCCATTCATAACCCTGTATATAAATCTTGCCGCCCGCCGCCGGAACGCCGTCCGGGACTTCGATTTCCTCCGCGTCCGCTTGATTCGCCAACGCCTGTTCCGCTTCCGCCATCGCCGAGGTGGACGCGTTCGCCGATTCTTCCGCGTTTTCCGCGTTTTCCTCCGCGTTTTCACCCGCGGCGTCATTCGCCGGGACATTCCCGCCGCCGCAAGCCGCCAGCGATAACGCCAATAACAACGCTAACGCCAACGCGATCCAACGCTTTCCCAGTTTCTTCATGCTTATACGCTTCCTTTCATCTGATCTTCCATTATTTCCAATCGGCGCGGCTTCGTCATTGCGATTTCTTAACGCGATTCGCGCCGGAAATAATTTAAAATAATTTAACAAATCTTGAAAACGCTGTCAAGAAAACGCGATAAAATTTAAAATATAATATTTAAAAAATAATATTTAAATATTTTTAACGTCTTAAAAAAATATTGCGCAGATAGCGGCGCATGGGGCCGGGATCGTCGTGACTGGAAAGCGCCTCTTGAGCGGAAAAACAGTCGGGAATGGCGGATAAAAAATCACGAAAACGCCCGTGTCGCAATAAATCCAGCATAGCGGCGGTGTCGTTTAATAAAAATCGCATTCGGACGCCGTTTCGATACGCGGGCTTTAAATCAACCGGATTTCCCGGCGAATAGCTGATATTTAAATAATGATCCGGCGATTTGTCGGAATAATCGGGATTATATTCGCCGGCTGAAGCTAAAGCGTATCGGATTGCGATAGGACTTCCGGCTTTTTCGGTCAACGGGAAACTGCCCCAGATACGCGGATTGACTTCCAGTATTTTTCCGGCTTTAAATTCCACCATCGCAAGGCCCTGAAATTGAAAAGATTTTAAAAGCGTATAGGCCTGAGAAATCAAATCAGGCCTGTAAATACTTTCACAGCAGGACGACGGCCCGCCCGTCACGGGATATTCCCGGATACGCCGATGACAGATAAAATCAATTAATTCGCTGTCGCGGTTTAATAATAAACAGGCGCCTTCGCCGTCGCCGATTAATTTTTCCTGAATCAACGGCTCCGGGTCCCATCGGGACATGGCCGACACGGCGGCTGAAAATTCATGATCATTCCGGGCGATTTTATAGCGATCTTTGGCTTTTAATCCGAAACGCTCCCCGCAACGGGGTTTGATAATCACGGGATAAGAATCCGGCTTGCTGTTATTATATTGCTTCGGCACGGGCAGATTTAAATCCAGACAGCGACGATATACGACGGCTTTGTCGTTCAGCATATCCAGCGCGTGGGGCGGGGCGATTAAGAAATCGCATATTTTAGAAAATCGTTCCCGTTGCCAAGAGAGCGTATTTTGAGAAACCGCGCCGACGCATAATAAAACCGGGCGCGGATATTCGCGTAAAATATCATAAAGGCGATTGGCGTAAAGCCTGTCGGACACGGAACCGGGAATCCAGCGTTTTTCAATCACATAACGCGAGTCGAACGCGGGGGGCGTCAAATGACAGTCGTCACGGGTCTGCGTGAGTATGATTTTATAACCGGCGCGGCCCAGCGTCCGGGCGGCGGCGACGACGGTTCTGTATTTCGCGTCCGTGATGACCGCTGTTTTCATGAAATCGCCTCCGCCGCGTTTAACGCGTTTAAAAATTTTAGAAATATAGATAAAAACGCGCTGAAAATAAATTAGAAATAAATTGAAATACGCGAATAGATAATATATAAATTTAAAATAATTTTAAAATAAATTTAAAGAAAATAATAGCACAGCGCGACGCGAATTACAAGAATGAAAAGATATGAAAAGAAAACGAAAAATTGAAACGGCTATTGCGGATTGAAATAAAATATAATATAATAATATAATTATATTATATTTGGATTATAATAATTATAATTTTATTTGCGCGTCGGCGAAGCCGGAAAAGGGGTATCCGAATGGGACAGCAGGGTTTAAAAATCTCGGAATATGTCGCTGACTTGGGACTGGATGTCCTGTTAAAGGGCGCGGATTATGATTCCACGCTTTTGACGATCACGGATGTCAATCGTCCCGGATTGCAGTTTCATGATTTTTATGATTATTTCGATCCGCGCCGCTTACAGGTAATCGGGAAAGCCGAAACGATGTATTTGAGAGGCTTTACGCCACAGGAACGCCGGAGAAGTTTTGACGCGTTTTTCCAGTATAATATACCGGCGTTGGTAATCACGCGGGGATTGGATTGTTTTTCGGAGTGTATGGAGAGCGCGAAAGTCTATCAAAGGACGTTATTGCAGACGCATGACACGACAGTCGATTTTTCCAGCCGGACGATTGAATATTTAACCCGTCGTCTCGCGCCAAGAACCACGGAACACGGCGTATTACTGGAAATTTACGGGCAGGGCGTCATGATTACGGGAGATTCAGGCGTCGGCAAAAGCGAAGTCGCCATGGAATTAATTATGCGCGGGCATAGATTAGTGGCGGATGACGCGGTGGATTTAAGGCGTATTTCTAATCAGTTAATCGGCGCGGCGCCGGAAATGATCAGATATTATATGGAACTGCGCGGGATTGGCGTAATTGATGTCCGGCGCATTATGGGAATGCGGGCGATTAAAAACGAGACAAGTCTGGATTTAGTGATTCATTTTGAACAGTGGGACCCGGAAAAGAAATATGACCGGCTTGGAATCGAGACGCATTACACGGAGATTTTAGGCGTACAGGTGCCGATTATGACCATACCGGTACGGCCCGGCAGGAATCTGGCGAGCATTGTGGAAGTGGCGACGATGAATGACAGACAGCGCAAATTGGGACACAACGCCGCTGAAGAATTGGCGGCGCGTGTGGATCGCCGCGCCGACGGTCTGGAATAATATAAATATAATGCCGGTTAAGGGTTGAACCTCTCCCCTGTCCCCTCCCCTAAAAGGGGAGGGGAACGCAAAGGGAAAAATATTACAAATTGCGTTCCCCCTCTCCTTTTTAGGAGAGGGGGACAGGGGGTGAGGTTCAAGTTCTAAACGGGCAATCATATAAATAAAATATAAGAAAAAAATATGGGGGCTTGTCGGTATGGATTGGACGGATATTTTAGACCGGGAAATCCGGGAAAAAGATGATATAAAAAATATAAAAATATTGTCTATGGAATCCATGAGCCGACATACGTCGTTTCATATCGGCGGCCCGGCGCGGCGGATGGCGTTCCCGACGAATACGCGGGAACTGTCGGGACTGGT
>CAJOFP010000054.1:16482-18010 GCA_905233795.1 uncultured Oscillibacter sp.
AAAATATAGAAAATATAAAAAATCCGGGCGGGCTTGAAAATAACGGCGGATTGATAATCTCGGCTGACGCGGGCGTATCGTTAAGGCGTCTGGCGGAGTTCGCGTGTAAAAAATCGCAAACGGGTTTGGAGTTCGCGCACGGCATACCGGGATCGTTAGGCGGCGCGGTATGTATGAACGCCGGGGCGTATGACGGGGAGATGGCGCGGGTTTTGTATCAGGCGGAAATTTTCTTCCCGGATGAGAATAAAATCAAAATTTTAGAATTAAAAGATTTAAAATTAAGCTATCGGCATAGCGTATTGACGGAACAGCCGGACGCGGTAGTCTTATCGGCGGATGTGAAATTGCAAGCCGGGGATGAGAATAAAATCCGGGAGAAAACGCGTGATTTTATGGAGCGGCGGAAAAAATCCCAGCCGCTGGATATGCCCAGCGCGGGGAGCGCGTTTAAACGCCCGACGGGATATTACGCCGGGACTTTAATCGATCAATGCGGCTTGAAAGGCTTACAGATCGGCGGGGCGCGGGTATCGGATAAACACGCGGGATTTATTGTCAATCAGGGCGGCGCGACGTTTCAGGATGTATATAATTTAATACGGGAAGTACGGCGGCGCGTATGGGAAGAAAAAGGCGTGGAATTGGAGCCGGAAATTAGAATTATAAGCGAATAAAGATAGAATAAATAGAATAAACGCGAATTAAATTTAAGTGAAAGGCGCGAATATAGAAAATCACGGCGGATTTTTTAAAGGTACGGGATATAATATGGAGATTTTGATTATTTCCGGGCTTTCGGGCGCGGGGAAGAGTAAAGCGGCGTCTTTTCTGGAAGATATGGGCTTTTATATCGTGGATAATATGCCCGCGGCGATGATATTGAAATTCGCGGAATTTTGCGCGGGGGGCGGCGGCAGATATAACCGCGTGGCTTTGGTATATGATGTCAGAACGGCGGATTCTCTCGACGCGTTTTTTGATGTGTTAGAGAAATTAAAAGCCATGAAATTAATATGCTATTTATTATTTCTGGAAGCGGAGCCGGAAATGATTATACAGAGATATAAAGAAACGCGGCGGCGGCATCCGTTAAGCGGGCGGACGGATTCTCTTGAGGAAGCCGTGCGGGCGGAACAGGAATTTATGCGACCCGTCCGGGATCGTTCGGATGTAATTATAGACACGTCCAGAATATCGACGGCGCGATTAAGACAGGAATTGTTAAATCGTTTCGGCGAGGCGGAAGATCGCGGCGCCATGACGGTAAATATTATCTCTTTCGGGTTTAAATACGGCCTGCCGCTGGAGGCGGATTTGGTCTTGGACGTGCGATTTACGCCGAATCCGTTTTATATCGAGGAATTAAGACATCAGACGGGATTAGACAAGGCGGTCTCGGATTATGTATTTGGCTTTTCGCAGACGTGGGAATTTTTAAATCGTCTGGACGCGTTATTAAATTTAACGCTGCCGCTGTACGCGGAAGAGGGCAAAACGGGTTTGGTTATCGCCGTAGGCTGTACGG